>CALEHZ010000262.1 GCA_937875715.1 uncultured Campylobacter sp.
CTGGCATGAGCGCTTATTTATGCTAAGCTTATCATCAAAAAATAATTCTTTGCCAAGCAGAGCCTTTTTTTCATCATATTTAGGCAGCGAAATAGGCTCAAAAATATCGCCAAAACAGCAAATAACAAAAACAAAAATCATCAAAAAAACACGACAAAACATTTTGCTATAATAGCTGAATTTAGCTTGAAATTAGCTTGAATTTTATAAAAATTTATTTTTTATTTATGCTTGAATTTTATAAAATTCAGCTTTACTGGGTTTTGAATTTTTTAAAATTATTTGAATTTTATAAAATTGTTTGAATTTTATAAAATTCACTTTGGCGCAGTGTTACGAAAACGGCTGAATTTTATGGAATTTTATAAAATTCAGTGCTGAATTTTATAAAGTGAATTTTATAAAGTGAATTTTATAAAGCAAATTGCTAGAAAGCTTAGTTATGCGCTTCACAGGCACATGCCATGCTGGCGATTTCTACTTCGCAGAAGTGGTCGCTGCTTAAAAGTGCGTTAAAATCAACCTCACAGCGTTCGTTTTGGTGCATGTAAATGCGCTTGTTTACAAAGGCGATTTTGCTGGCAAAAAAGCGCAGCATCGCTGTGTCGTGGCTAGCGATGATTATGCCGATGCCTGATTTATTAAGATCTAAAAGCAGTTCGTAGATTTGGGCTGATGAGCGTGGATCTAGGCTTGCTGTGGGCTCGTCAAGTAAGAGTATTTCAGCCTTACAAGCAAGTGCTCTTGCGATGTAAGCCCTTTGGCGCTGACCGCCGCTAAGTGAGCTGATTTTTTGGCTAGCAAAGGGCGCTAAGCCCACTTTTTCAAGGCTTTCAAGGGCGATTTTTTCATCATTTTTGCTATAAAAAAATCCTTTGCTTAAGCGACCCATCAAAACAACTTCTTTTAAAGTAGGCGAAAAGCTCATATTTATAGGGATAAACTGCGGCACATAGCCGAGTTTTGCGCTTCTTTTTATGGTGCCGCAATTTGGCTCTAAAAGCCCCAAAATCAGCTTAATTAGCGTGCTTTTGCCGCCGCCATTTGGGCCAATTAGCGCCAAAATGTCGCTTTTATCATACACAAAGCTTACATCATCAAGCGTGGTCTCGCTATCATAGCTAAAGCTTATGTTTTCTAGCTTAATTTGCATTTTTTATCGCCGCAATAGCATTTTGTAGATTTTCTAGCCAGTTTTTAGCTAGGGGGTCTAGCAGTTCAAGCTTTGCGCCTGTTTGCTTGGCTAGAATCATAGCTGATTTTTGGCTGCGGTTTGGGTCAGCGAAAATCACTTTGATTTCATTATCTTTTATGAGCTTTACAACATTTGCCAAATCATCTATTTTAGGCTCTTTGCCGTTAATCTCAATGCTGATTTGCTCCAAATCATACCTAGCTGCAAAATACGCCCAAGCTGGATGATAAACGATGAATTTTCTGTTTTTAAGAGCTTTAAAATCATTATTTGCTTTTTCATCAAGCTCAAGCACTTTATCCATAAAAGTTTGTAGATTTGTTAAATATTTATCTTTATTTTCTGGAAATGCGTCTATTAGAGCATCACAGATGTTTTTAGCCTGAGTTAGTGCTAGCATTGGATTTAGCCAAACATGTGGGTCTTTGTGCTGTATTTTCTCATCTTCTGCGTGAGTTTCGTGCTCGGCGTGCTCTTTTTCGTGTTCGTGCTCGGCGTGCTCATGCTCGTGCTCGCCATGTTCATGTTCGTCTTTTAGCTTTGCGATTTTAGCATCAGTTTGGACTACTACTAAATCTTTTGAATTTGCTTTAAAGCGTGGAATCCACGCACTCTCAAACTCCACGCCAGTTGCAAAAAATATTTTTGCTTTTGCTATGTTTTTCATATCATTTGGTTTTGGTTCGTAGTTGTGTACATCGCCACTTGCAAGGCTTATGACCTCCACGC
>CALEHZ010000263.1 GCA_937875715.1 uncultured Campylobacter sp.
AAAACGATTTGAGCATCGATTTTAAGCTCGTCCATTGCGTTATTTACCATAAAAAGCGTGGTCGGACACACATCTGGGCAAAAAGTGTAGCCAAAATACACAATCGCTGGTTTTTTTAGCGCACTTAAAGTAAAATTGCCTTCCTTGCTAAGCCCCTTTATTTCGTATTTTGATTCAGTTTTTTTATCCCAAGAACAAGCACAAATAAATAAAGTAAAAAGAGTTAGAAAAATAAGAACTTTTTTCATTTTGTAACCTTTTTGAATTTTTTAAGAATTTTGCACTGAATTTTATAAAAATTTTTGGCATTTTTTGCTAAACTCACATAAATTTTTTCAAAAAAGGGCAAACATGGCTAAAAAATTCATTGACATTATGGACACGACTTTTCGTGATGGTTTTCAAAGCGTATTTGGCGCAAGAGTCCAAATGAACGACTTTTTACCAGCTGTAAGCGCAGCTAGAGAGGCTGGAATTACTCATTTTGAGTTTGGCGGTGGGGCTAGATTTCAAAGCTTGTATTTTTATCTAAACGAAGATGCTTTTGATATGATGGATAAGTTTAGAGCAGCAGCTGGAAAAGACGCTGTGCTACAAACTCTAAGCCGTGGTGTAAATACCGTTACGCTTGATACTGGAAGCCGTGAAATAGTAGATCTTCACGCAAAAATGTTTGCTAAACATAATACCGATGTGATTCGCAACTTTGATGCGCTAAATGATGTAAAAAATCTAGAATTTAGCGCCCAGAGTATCAAAAAACACGGCGCAAAGCACGAAGTGGTGGTCACTATGATGGATTTGCCAGAGGGCTGCAGTGGCGCGCATGATGCGGCTTTTTATGAGAGGATTTTGCGTGATATTTTGGATGCGGGAATTCCATTTGATAGCGTGTGCTTCAAAGACGCAAGTGGCACAAGCAGCCCACAAAAAGTATATGAAACTATCAAAATGGCACGCAGAATTCTAGGTGATGATGTCCATATCCGCCTTCACACTCACGAAACTGCCGGAGTTAGCGTGGCTTGCTACCTAGCAGCGCTTGAAGCTGGAGTTAGTGGCATTGATCTAGCAGCAAGTCCAGTAAGCGGTGGCACAAGTCAGCCTGATATTCTTACGATGCTACATGCCCTAAAGGGCAAAGATTATGATTTAGGTGGGTTAGAGCCTGAAAAAATTCTAAAATACGAAGAAGTTTTAAATGATTGTCTAAAAAACTATTTCTTGCCGCCAGAAGCAACGCAAGTAAGCCCGATAATTCCATTTTCACCGATGCCAGGTGGAGCACTAACTGCAAATACTCAAATGATGAGAGATAATAATATTTTGGATAAATTCCCAGCTGTAATCAAAGCTATGCGTGATGTAGTCGCACTTGGCGGCTTTGGCACTAGCGTAACGCCTGTAAGTCAGTTTTATTTCCAACAAGCCTTTAATAATGTAATGTTTGGTAACTGGGCAAAAATCGCTCCAGGATATGGAAAAATGGTGCTTGGCTATTTTGGCAAGACACCTGTAAAACCTGATGAAAAAATAGTAAAAATCGCAGCCGAGCAACTTGGCTTAGCGCCTACTGAGCGTGCTGCAATCGACATCGCAGATGAAGATCCAAACAAAAAGCTTTCAAATATTGCTAAAAAGCTTGAAGAGAATAATATCCCTGTAAATGATGAAAATCTCTTTATCGCAGCTGCTTGTGATGAGAAGGGAATTGCTTTCTTAAAAGGCGAGGCTAAGCTGATGGTTCGCAAAAAAGAGAGTTCAAAGGACGGCAAATACCTTGTAAATGTAAATGGAAATAGCTATCATGTAAGCATACAAGGCGATGAAATAAGCGTAAATGGAACTAATTACAAAGTGGATTTAGAAGCTGATACTTTGGCTCCAACTGGCAAAAAGCCAGAAGCCAAAAAAGAGGGCAAAAAAGTAAGCAACCAAAACCCTGATGAAGTCGTGGCTACAATGAGTGCAAATGTCTTTAAAGTCCAAGTAGAAGTAGGCGATAAGGTAATCGCAGGACAAAGCCTAATCGTTTTGGAAGCCATGAAAATGGAAATTCCACTAGAAGCTCTAAGAGATGGCGAGGTGGCTGAAATCCTAACACAAAAAGGCGCTGTTGTAAATACTGGCGATGTTTTGGTAAGATTAAAATAGTTTGAATTTTTTAAAAATCTTTGAATTTTATAAAATTCAAAGATGAAATTCACTCTAAAACAATTTAAATCCAAAAAATTCAATTCTCTAATTTTTTG
>CALEHZ010000264.1 GCA_937875715.1 uncultured Campylobacter sp.
ATGAATCTAAGGGGCTATTATAGCATTTCCAGCACCCGTTTTTGACCATTATGCCTTATTTTTTATAATATGCTTTGCGTAGTGAATTGCTCCATTTAATGCGTAATCTTGTATTGATTTTTGATCAAACTTTAAAGCACCTTCTTCTAACTTTTCAAGCTTTTTAAGCCCTAATTTGCTCTCAATCAACACTGGTAAAGCGTATTTTTGGCAAGTAAAATCTGGAATTCCTGGATTTGTTGTTTCATTTTTGGTTTTACTAGCACCTTTTAGAGCATTTGTCAAAAACTCATTGGCACTTTTATCTCTAAAATCCTCGCCATATTCTAAGCCTAAGCTTGTTAAGCTTTCTTTTACAAAATTATCAACTTCTGGTTCTTTTAGCCAATTTGCCATTTTTTATATCCTTGAATTTTTTGTAAATAATTAAATTTTAGAATAATATTTAGTCGGCTTATACCGACTAGTAATATGAATTTTATAAAAAGTGAATTTTATAAAATTCAATCCCCTACTCTAAGCTGAATTTTATAAAAAGTGAATTTTATAAAAAGCTGAATTTTATAAAATTCAGCTCTCCCCTGCTCTAGCTAGAACTTATACAGAGCCTTTTTCATACATTGCGCGCATTCGCTCTTTTTCTTGTTTTGCTCTTTGTTTAGCAGCTAGATGTTCTCTATATTTGCTTATATCAAACTTAAACCACACCAAGCTAGGCGCAGCGATGAAAATCGAGCTTAAAGTGCCAAGCACAATGCCAATAATCATAATTGTAGCAAAGCCGTGGATAATGTCTCCACCCCATAAAAACAAGGTAATTACAGTAAGTAGCGTGGTAATGCCTGTCATAAATGTGCGTGAAAGCGTGGCTGAAATGCTCTCGTTTATGCTGAAATTTAAATCCGTGCTTTTGCCACCTTGCACACCTTCTCTAATGCGGTCAAAGACGATTATAGTGTCATTTAGCGAGTAGCCGATGATGGTTAGCACAGCTGCAAGCGTATCTAGATTTACATCAAGTCCAAGAGCACTAATAGCTCCAACAACTACGATAACATCGTGGAATTCACACAAAACCGCTGCTAAGGCAAAACGCCACTCAAAGCGAAATGCTATGTAAATTAAAATTAACACAAGCGAAACGCAAATCGCCATAATGCCTTTTTCTCTTAGTTCAGCACCTACTTTTGGCCCTACTACATCTACGCGGCGAACTTCATATTTGCCAGTGCCTTCAAGTAGTTTGGCTATATTTGCGCCAGGGTCTGAGCTAACAGCATCGCTAGTGCTAGCATAGCGTATGACCACCTCTTCATCAGTGCCAAACTCAGTTACGCTTACATTACTAAGCTCTTTTTCAAGCGCAAGTCTTATATTTTCTAGTGGTGCCCTGCCCTCATATTTTACCTGAATTAGTGTGCCGCCACTAAAATCAATGCCATAATTCAAGCCCTTTGTAAAAAGGCAAAAAATACTGCCAACAATCAAAGCACAAGAAATCGCAAAAGAAACAAATCTTTTGCCCATAAAATCATATATTTTTCCACTATCAAATACTTGCATTTTTGCCCTTTATTTTATAGCCAAACCATAGCCTTGTATTGCCTGATTTTTGGATTTTATCGCCTAACCAGTCAAACATACCATGCGTACCTAAAATCGCAGTTATCATAGAAGCCACTATTCCTATGCTAATAGTCACCGCAAAGCCTTTAATCGGCCCTGTGCCATAAGCATAGAGTGCCACTGAGGTTATAAGCGTGGTTAGATTAGAATCCACTATCGCACTCATCGCGTTTTCATAGCCTTTGGCGATTGCGTTTTTTACGCCTGCGCCGATTTTTAGCATTTCTCTTATGCGTTCGTTTATGATGACATTAGCATCCACTGCCATGCCTATGGTTAGCACGATACCAGCCATGCCAGGTAGTGTGAGAGTGGCACCAAACATCGCCATAATCGCTATTAGAAGCAAGATATTTACCACAAGTGCGATATTTGCGATAACGCCGGCTAATCCATAAA
>CALEHZ010000265.1 GCA_937875715.1 uncultured Campylobacter sp.
CATAATTTTTACCAGTGCTTCGCTCTAAGCCATCAAGCGCGTTTGAGACTAATTCTTCTGCGCTGATTGCGGCATTTAGCGGTGCAATTACCATTTGTAAATCCAGCTTTAATTCTTCTTCGCTTACAAAGAATTTTGCTCCAGCGATAAGCTTTCTAATACGCTCAGCAGCAAGCTGCGCACCTTTTATATCAGTATGTTGCATCAAAATTGCAAAACAGCCATTATCGTAGTGAGCTACGATATCGCTGCGGCGTGAAACATTAAATAGCATTTGTGCGATATTTCGTAAAATTCGGCGCTTGTCGTTCATAGAATCCACTTTTGCTAAAACAGATGGATTTATTTGAATTAACATCAAAGTCTCGCTGTAGCCGTATTTTTTTACGCTTTCTAAGTTTGAGCGCACGACCTCGATGAAATAGCGTTTGTTAAACACGCCATATTGTGAGTCATACACGCTTTGAGCTGAGATATTTTTAAATACTTTGCCGATTTCATCATAATTTGTTTTAATGGCTGTGATGTGGCGTCCCATAAGCCCATCAAGCTTATTTAAATCTTCACTAAATGTCTTTATGCAATTTTGAATCTCAAAGGCGTTTGAAGTGCTTTTGCTCTCTTCTTCACGTTTTTTGATAATGCCTTCCATTACAAGTAGATTTTTATAAATTAAGCTGATGATTTGTAAAATAGTTTTAATCTGCACAAAGCCATGGCGAATCTCATTTTCCATTTGAATTCTAGTTTGTGCGCCCATTTTTTGTCCGCTGTCATCGCCAAGCCCTGAAATAAAGTTCTTTATATCGCTATCTTCGCCCTCAAGCAGCTTGGCAAAATACACCTCAAAATTATCAGGTGTAGCAAAAACCTGGTCACTAACCATGTGAGAAAGGACATTTGTGGCAAATTTGTTAAGCTGATTTAGCATGGTTGTGTCGATTTTTGGCTTTGGCGCTGAGACTTTTTGAGGCGGCTTTGGCGCTGATACAGGCTTGTTTGGCTCTTTTGTTTGCAAAGAAAGATCATTCATTTGCGCCAATGTATTTTTCGTATCAGGTTTTAAAACTACTTGTTCTTGTGCCATATCTTTCCTTTGCATGATTTTAAAGAGTTTTGAATTTTATAAAATTGGCTAGAAGTAAAAAATTTTATAAAATTCAAAACTGAATTTTATAAAATTGACTGAATTTTTTGGCTTTATGACACTGTGCCAAATTGAATTTTATAAAATTCCATAAAATTCAAAACTGAATTTTATAAAATTCAAAAAATTCACAATATTTTATAAAATTCACTTCTCCATAGATTTGCTTAAAACACTATCGATTAGTCCGTAGCTAACAGCATCTGCTGAGCTCATGAAAAAGTCTCTATCGGTGTCCTTTACGATTTTTGCTAGTTTTTGACCAGTGTTTTTAGCCAAAATATCGTTTAAAACTTCTTTTAAACGCAAGATTTCTTTTGCTTGGATTTCGATATCTGTTGCTTGCCCTCTTGCGCCACCAAGTGGCTGATGGATCATTATTCTAGCATTTGGCAAAGCATAGCGTTTGCCTTTTGTGCCACAGCTTAACAAAAATGCACCCATGCTAGCAGCCTGACCAATGCAAATGGTGCAAATATCAGGCTTGATGTAATTCATCGTATCATAGATGCTAAATCCGCTTGTGACCACGCCACCTGGACTATTTATATATAGATAAATGTCTTTTTCAGGATCTTCTGCTTCTAAAAACAGCATTTGAGCGACAATCAAGCTTGCTACATGATCATCTATCTCGCCGCTTAAAAGTATGATTCTGTCTTTTAAAAGGCGTGAGTAGATGTCGTATTGTCGCTCTCCTTTGCTTGTTTTTTCTATTACATAAGGGATGCTATTATACATTATTCGCCCTTATCTTCTTTTTTAGTCCTTGGTTTTCTAGCTGGTTTTTGCTCTTTTTCATCATCTTTTTTAGCAGCGGTTTTTTTAGCAGCTGGCTTTTTTTCTGCTTTTGGCTCGTCTGCTTTCTCTGCTTTTGACTCTGATTTTTTAGCTGGTTTTTTGGTATCTTTTTCATCTTTATCAATAGGGAAAAGCTCTAAGAATAGCTTTTCTTCTACGATAGCCATTTTTACAGCTGGTAGCATTCCTGCGTTTTTGTAGTATTCTAGGTGCTCTTTTGGATTGCGTCCTGTGCGGTAAGCCTCCATATAAATAGTTTGTAAAAGTTCTTGGTCACTAACTACGATATTATTAACCTTTGCTAGTTCGTCAATGATAAAGGTAAGTTTTACGCTGCGGCTAGCATCTTCTTTGTATGTATCAAGCTGCTTTTGTAGCGCATTTTTGTCTTCTTTGAATTTCTTTTGTTCATCTTCGCTAAATTTATACCACTCATTTCTAAAGCGCATATTCATTTCTTGGTCTAAAATGTTTTGTGGCAAATCAAAATTAAATTTATTTACCAAAGCATCAGCAAATTTTTCTTTAATCTCGCCATTTAAAAGAGTGATGAATTTATTTGTTTTGATCTGCTCTTTTATGCTATCTTCTAGCATTTGCTTTGTAGGCTTTTCTTCATTTGGCAAGATTTTTTTAAGCGTTTCATCATTTAGCTCAGCATTTTTTTGCTCCTCAATTTCATGTAGTTTTACTTTAAAAACTGCATCTTTTCCAGCTAGATTTTTTGCACCATATTCAGCTGGGAATTTTACATTTATATCTTTTTCTTCGCCTACTTTAAGACCTATCATGCCATCTTCAAAGCCTGGAATAAACTGCCCTGAGCCGATTTCTAGCACAAAATCATTTGCCTTACCACCATCAAAAGCCTTGCCATCTACAAAGCCTTCAAAATCAAATTTAGCAAAATCACCTTTTGCTAATGTTTTTTTGCTTGATTTTTCAAGTGTGCCAAATCTTTTTAAGATGTTAGCAATTTGCTCATCAATTTCTTTTTGTTCTACTGTTGGCATATCAAATTTTGGTTTTAATGCCTCATAGCCACTCACATCTACACTTGGGCGGAAGCTTACGATGATTTCAGTCTCGATTGCACCATCTTTTTCATCAAATTTATTTACAAGCGGTTCGCCTATCATTGTGTTTGCGTCTTTTTTAAGCTCTTTTAAGCCCTCATTTAGCATATCGCCAAGCAAGCGATTTTTAGCATCTTGTTCAAGCTCTTTGCCATATCTTTGAAGCATTAAGCTAGCTGGCACATGTCCTTTACGAAATCCTTCTACTTTTGCTGTTTTTGCGGCTTGTTTAGCAAGTTCTTCGGTTTTAGCTTTTAGTGCTGCAGCATCGATTTTACCACTTAAAGATGCATTTGCACTGTCAATTGTTTTTACTGTAACTTTCATGTGATTTCCTTGTGTAAAAAATAAAAAACGCAAAATTCTAGCAAAATTTTTCTTTAATTTAACATAAAATAAATAAATTATTGTAAAATTACAAAAAAATTCAAGGAAAATGATGAGCGAGATTCAAAATAAAAAAGAAAATTGTGTGCGTGAGTTTTTAGAACTTTTAGGCGAAAATTCAGCTCGCGAGGGGCTAATAGATACGCCAAAGCGTGTGGCAAAAGCCTTTGATTTTATGACAAGCGGATATAAAGAAAATCCAAAAGATGTATTAGGCTCTGCGCTTTTTACAAGCGATGCTAGCGAAATGGTGCTCATTAAAGATATTGAGTTTTACAGCCTTTGTGAGCATCATCTTTTGCCAATCATCGGCAAAGCGCATGTTGCCTATATCCCAAATGGCAAAGTCGTGGGCTTATCTAAAATTCCTCGCATGGTAAATATTTTTGCGCGCCGTCTTCAAATCCAAGAGCAATTAACAGAACAAATCGCCACAGCCTTACAAGAATGCCTAAATCCAAAAGGCGTAGGCGTAATGATAGAAGCTCGTCACATGTGTATGGAAATGCGTGGAGTGCAAAAAATAAACTCAGTTACAAGCACATCAGCTTTGCGTGGAATTTTCATTAAAAACACAGACACTAGAAAAGAATTTTTTGATCTAATTAAAATAAACTAGAATTCTCATGTCATTACATCATCTAAAATCAAAATTAGCAAATTCTAAAATAAATCTTAGCGGTTCATTTGGAATTATTACCAAAATCAGCGCAAATATGCTTGAAGTCTCAGCCCTTGATGCTGGAATAGGCGATATAGTTCAGATTGAAGGCAGTGGCATAGACCAGCTAGGCATGGTTACGCAGATTTACGAAGGTGGCGCATCTGTGGCGCCTTTTGGCTTTGTAGAAGGCTTTAAAGTAGGTGAGCGTGTATATGCTAGCGATATGGGTATGAATATACCTGTAGGCGACGCTCTTTTGGGGCGTGTGGTAGATCCTTTTATGCGGCCAAAAGATGGCAAAGGGCCGATTTATACAACTGAGACTGCCCCTATTATGAAAGCGCCGATTGATGCGATGAAAAGGGGGCTTATAAATGAGCCTTTTGCCGTGGGTGTAAAAGCAATTGATGGACTTCTTACTTGTGGAAAAGGACAAAAGCTAGGAATATTTGCTGGATCTGGCGTGGGAAAAAGCACGCTTATGGGAATGATTGTTAAGCACTGCGTAGCGCCTATAAAAGTAGTAGCGCTTATTGGCGAGCGTGGGCGTGAAGTCCCTGAGTTTATTGAAAAAAACCTTGGCGGCGATCTCTCAGGCACCGTGATGGTAGTAGCTACTAGCGATGATAGTTCGCTTATGCGAAAATACGGCGCCTTTTGTGCGATGAGCGTAGCTGAGTATTTTAAGGCAAAAGGGCACGATGTGCTTTTTATCATGGACTCAGTTACTCGCTTTGCGATGGCACAGCGTGAAATAGGGCTATCTTTAGGCGAGCCACCTACTTCAAAAGGCTATCCGCCTAGTTCGCTTACGCTTTTGCCACAGCTCATGGAACGCGCTGGAAAAGAAGAGGGTCACGGCTCAATCACAGCGTTTTTTACCGTTTTAGTTGAAGGCGATGATATGAGCGATCCGATTGCTGACCAAAGCCGCTCAATTCTAGATGGACACATCGTGCTTGATCGCTCGCTAACTGACTATGGTATCTATCCGCCTATAAATATCCTAAACTCAGCAAGCCGTGTAATGGGCGATGTCACAAGCCCAGAGCACAGAGCAAACGCTAGAAAATTCAAGCGCCTTTACTCAATGCTAAAAGAAAATGAAGTGCTAATTCGCATCGGTGCGTATCAAAAAGGCAGTGATAAAGAACTAGATATGGCGATTGCTAAAAAGTCCTTTATGGATGATTTTATCCGCCAAGACGCCGCTCAGGGCTTTAGCTTAGAAGAGAGTGAAAAAATCCTAGAAAGC
>CALEHZ010000266.1 GCA_937875715.1 uncultured Campylobacter sp.
ATATAAAATTATGCTTTTTTATTTCTTTGAATTTGCTTAAACGATGTTTAGCTTAGCCCCCAGAAGTTCTCTATTCCATTGATGTGATTTCTTCCGTTAGCAAACTCATTTTCGCAATGTTTTACTCTAAAATGCTCCTTTACTCCGTAATCTACAAGCCCAGCGGGGCAAAGCTAAAAACAGGTGTTTTATTCGTAGCTCCTCTGCCTCTTTTGCCACGCACTCGCTTAGCCCCGAAGTAGCTCTCATCCGCTTTAATTTCGCCACTTAATTTTAGCTACGCTCCCGCTGGGTGAAATTTTTTCACACTTATTAGTCATCAAAATTCTAATTTCAGTAAAATATTTTCCCAAAGTTTTCTCTGAAATTCCAGTTAATTTAGGTATTTTTACAGCTTCAATATCCATACAAAAATACTTTAAAATTTCGCGAAATTTAGTCTCAGAAATTTATGGGCGAAGATATTTATTTTTCATAGTAAATATCATAATTAAAAGCTCCTTTAATAGAGCTTAACTTCCATTGAGCCATTTTTTAAAAGCATAAAATTCATCCAACTTTTTAAAGTATTTTAATTTAAAGAAAATTCAATTCTAGCCTTTTTACTTTTAAAGCTCGTTTTTGTCGCACAAACCTCGTATTCTATTCCAGAAAATTTTTGGCTAAATCCCCCACACTCATTTGGCACACTTTTGCTAGAAAAAATCTCTTTGCTTGAAATAATATCAGCTAAAAGCTCATTATAATAAGCATCGCCAAAGAATTTTTGGTTAAAGGTTTCTGCTTTTTGACAAGCAGATTTTATACAAATTTGATCAGCTATTTTCATCTCAAAAAGACCTGTGCCTGCGCCATAAACTTGGATTTTTATAGCATTTTTTTCAAAATGGATAAATCCGCTGTCGTTAATTCGCACCAGTGGCGAAATAATCAGCATTTGCACCGCACTACTCTTACTTTGTGCACTTGGATTTTTATTGGCACAAGCGACAAAAAAACTAGCAAAAAGCAAAAAATTCAACAATATTAAAAAATTTTTTTTCATTTTTTTCCCTTATTTTTAGCATATTTTAAGCTAAATTAAAATATAATCTCAACTTCCTTTTTTGGCCCCTTCGTCTAACGGTTAGGACATCGCCCTTTCACGGCGGTAACACGAGTTCGAATCTCGTAGGGGTCACCACTACACTTTTTTAACTCATTTATTTAGTTTTATTTAAT
>CALEHZ010000267.1 GCA_937875715.1 uncultured Campylobacter sp.
ATGATTACTCAATATTTCAAGAAGTAAAATTATAGCATATTTATAGACATTAAAAGAAAAAATTCTAGAATTTAAAGAACTCCCTGAGACTTTTAAGGAGTTTCAAAACGAACTAAGCTCAAAAAGTGGCTTAAAAGGCAAAAATTTCTTTATGCCACTTCGCCTTTTGCTAACAGGCGCCGAGCATGGCCCAGAGCTTAGTGAGCTATATACGCTCATAAAAGATGATATAAAGGAAATAGTGAATTTATGATAGTTTTAAGCACATTTTTAACCGCACTAGCAAATATTTTACACATGGCAATAATTGCTTATATTTGGGTTATAATCATCGCAGCTCTTATTAGCTGGGTTAGCCCAAACCCTTTTAATCCAGTGGTACAGATTTTACATAAGCTTACAGCGCCAGCTTACACGCTAATGCGTAAAACAAGGATTCCAACGGTTTTTGGCGGCATTGACATAGCGCCGATTATTATTATTTTTGTGCTGCAATTTGCTGATATGTTTTTTGTAAGGTTGATTGATGAAATGGCTCGTTCTTTGTAGTTTGATTTTTGCGTGTTTTAGCAGCGTTTTAAATGCTAAGATTTATGAGTATAACCAGCTTTTAAGCGCTCCAAAGGGTCTAGCAAAAGATTATTATATTTACCGCTTTGCTACTGAAAAAAAGCCAAGCAAAGAGCAATTAAAAGCCTTGCAACCGCAGATTTTTCGCTATTCTGGCAAGATAAAGAAAAAGTTTGATTCCCTTGTAGGCACTTTAAAATTGCCAAAAGAATGTGAGGGCGATTTTTTTGCAGCCACTGCTTCGTGTCAAAAAGAAATGCTTAGCAAAAAATTCATTGAGTCGCTTGGACTAGAGCAAAGAGCACAATTAGTGAATTTTTTAAAAGGTAAAGATAATGATATGTGGGTGCTTGCAAGCAGTTTTGAAAGTAGCGATCCGCTAAAATACATTATTGAGAAGGGCAGCTTGTGGGCGTATTATCGCTATTTAGGCGCTAGTGTAAATCTCGCAAAAGAGTTTTCAAAATACAAGCCAAGCAAGGCTATGTGGCAAAATCTTGGCAAAAGCAGAAAATTCATCGCTTTATTAAACCAAGCTGTTGTTGATGATAATAATCCTGCTTTAAAAAAGTGGCTTTATGAGCTAAATCCAAATGAGCCGATGGGCGAGGCAGCGTTTTATGCTGGACTTAATGCACTTTTAATGGAAGATGAAAAAAAGGCGCTTGAATTTTTTAAAACAGCTGCTAAGACGGCAAATTCAGCTATGAATAAAGATGCTGCGATGTTTTGGAGCTATTTAATTAGTAGTGATAAAAATACGCTAAATACGCTCTCAAATAGCAAAAATATAAATATGTATAGTTTGTATGCCAAAGAATTAACCGGTAATAATAAGGTCGAGGTGATAATTCCAAAGCCAAGCAGACAAGGGCTAAATGGCTACGATATAACCGACCCTTTTACTTGGCAGCGCACAAAAGATGCGATAAATAAGCTAGCTGGCAAAGATTTAGCTAGATTTGCACTTAAATTTTACACAAAAAGCACGATTGGTGAGTTTTCATTTTTGATGGAAAAAGCTTATAAGGGCGCTAGAAATTATTTTCCACTACCTTTTATGGAGCTAATTGGCACAAACGATACTGCTCGCAAAGCCCTTATTTTAGCACTTGCTAGACAAGAAAGCCGCTTTGTGCCAGCTTCGGTTTCTACTTCTTATGCGCTTGGAATGATGCAGTTTATGCCATTTCTAGCAAATGATATTGGGCACAAAAAATTACAAATTCCAGGCTTTGAAGAAGATGATATGTTTAAGCCGCGCGTAGCATATGAGTTTGCAAATTATCATTTAAATTATTTAGAAAAATATATTCAAAATCCAATCTTTATAGCCTATGCTTATAACGGCGGACTTGGCTTTACTAAAAAGATGATTTTAGGCGGCAAGCTTTTTACAAAAAGCGGCAAGCTTGCTAAATACGAGCCATTTTTGTCAATGGAGCGTGTGCCGCTACTTGAAAGCCGTGATTATGCCAAAAAAGTTTTAGCAAACTATGTAATTTACAGCTCTATCTTGGGCTCCAATATAAAGATTTCGCAATTTTTTGAAAGTTTAGCGATACCTGGTGCATCTGAGAGTTTTCGCCGCTAGCGCTAAAGCTTAGATTTAGTGTAGCGCTATCTTTGGCTGGGGCGCTGATTTTGTAGTATTTTGACCACGGCGAGCGAAAGGCAAGTTTATTTAAAAGCGGCTCATCGTCATTTAGCAAATTAACGCTTATATCATCGCTTGAGCCGTTTATTTCTATGGTGTGGATCAAAATCCCAGCCTCTTTTGGATACAAACTAACGATAAAATCATCATTTTTATCCATGCCATCTTCGCCTTTTTCTTGGGCATAAATTGGATTTATGTAGCTTGCTACGATCAAAAAATTCTCAGCCTCAAACTTTTGCGTATAAGCCAAAAGCTCTTTTTTTTGCGGCTCGTCCATATTTTGCATACTAGCACAGCCAAAAAACATCAAGGCAAAAAAGCAAAAAAACAGATTTTTCATAAGCTTCCTTTGAAATTTTCGGTATTATATCTAAAATTTTGAATTATTTTTAAGAATTTTTTGAATAAGTGAATTTTATAAAATTCGCCACTTTCCGTCATTGCGAGATTTTCGCTTGCGAAAATCGTGGCAATCTCGTTGAAAACCAAAAAATTCACTTTATTTTGCCTTGGGATTGCTTCGGCTTACTTCGCAAGCCTCGCAATGACGGACAAAGTGAATTTTTTGAATTTTATAAAATTCGCCATTTCCG
>CALEHZ010000268.1 GCA_937875715.1 uncultured Campylobacter sp.
CAAGAAACCAGAAAATTCAGAAAATTCAAAACTTTCAGAAAATTCAAATCTTCGCGGTAGCGGCAGTTTAAATCAAGGCTCCAAGATTGTGAGATGATTTTTACTGCGGCAGCGTGAAGATAGAATACATAATTCATCAAACGCTGCCGCAGCAAAAAGCATCCACAAGATGAGCCAGCCGAATTCCAGAAAATTCAGCCGTTTTTACGCTCAAATTCATCCATAAAGCCAATTAGCGTTCGCACATCATTTAGGCTTACAGCATTGTAAATGCTAGCCCTAAGTCCGCCAAGCAAGCGATGTCCTTTTAGCCCGATCATTCCATTACTTTCAGCCTCTTTTACAAAAAGTGCGTCTAGATCGCTATTTAAAGCTTTGAAGCTTACATTCATAAGTGAGCGAGAATCAGCTCTGGCAAAACCTGTGAAAAATTCACTTCTATCGATTCTAGCGTATAATTCACGCGCTTTTTGCTCATTTTTTTCATTGATGGCTTTTAAGCCGCCTTGTTCTTTGATCCACTCTATTACAAGCCCTAGCATGTAGATTGAAAATGTAGGCGGCGTGTTTGCAAGGCTGTTTGCATCAGCTTGAACTTTATAGCGCAAAATCGTAGGCACATGTCCGCCAAAAGGCGCTGGATGCTTCATCGGTGCTGGCTCTGTTTTTTCATAGTGCTCAACTCTATCAAGCAAATCTTTGCGAATTATCACAACACTCACGCCAGCAGGACCTGCGTTTTTTTGCGCACCACCCCAAAAAAGCCCGATATTAGCAGCCTTAAAATCAATTTCACGGCTAAATAAATCCGAACTAGAATCAATCACAAGTGGTGCTCCGTGAGTATCAGGCAGGCTTTTATACTGCGTGCCATAAATGGTATTGTTTGAGCAAATATAGCAATAATCAGCATCTACGCTAAAATTTGCCTCCGGAATATGATCAAAATTTGTGCTCTCACTGCTTGCTGTGATTTTATAGTTTATGCCCAAAATTTCAGCATCTTTAATAGCTTTTTTTGTCCAAACACCAGTATTTGCATACTGCGCCTCGCCGCCGATGTAAAGATTAAGAGGCACTTGAGCAAACTGCATATGTCCGCCGCCTTGTAAAAAAAGCACCATATAATCATCATCAAGCCTATAAAGCTCTTTGATATTAGCGATGATTTCATTGTGCATCTCTTCATAAACCTTACCTCTGTGGCTAACTTCCATAATATTAAAGCCAAGTCCGTGGTAGCTCAAAAACTCGCTTTGTGCCTTTTCTAGCACGCTTAGAGGCAGTCCGCTTGGGCCTGCACTGAAGTTTAAAACTCTATTCATTTTTTCTCCTTTTTTTGAATTTTTTAAAAAATTCAAATTATAAAATTTGTGCTTCTTTACTAGCAAATGCTGATTTTAGCGTGATTTTATCACCAGTTTTTAAAACATCTAAGCTCACTTTTTCATCAGCTTTAAAAATGCTAATGGAATTCCTGCTAAGCTCCATTAGCTCGTATTTTGATTGTAGTTTTAGCTGCGCTTTTTCAAGAGCATGAAAACAAGCATCAAACTTATTTTTTAGCGATGATTTTAAAGCGTCTTGGCGCGATTTTAGCATAAAATCAAGCTTTATGATTTTATTATTTATTCCGCTTTTTGCAAAAGAAATTTTAAAAAATTCAAAGCGACTTTGTGAATTTTTTAACCTTTGATGAAGGCTGCTTAAAATTTCATTTGTTTTAGTATCAATAAATTGTTCCAAACTCTCTTTATTTGGCAATAAATCCACAATACTAGCAGTCGGTGTAATCGAGCGATGGTCAGCCACAAAATCGCTAATGCTATAATCAATCTCATGCCCAATTGCTGAAATTATGGGCGTTTTAAGAGCAGCGATTGTATAAGCAAGCTTTTCATCATTAAAGCACCACAAATCCTCTTTGCTTCCGCCGCCACGAGCTAAAATTATCGCATCAAGCCTGGCATTATCGGCTTTTTTAAGCGCATTTATGATGCTAGCAGGCGCATCGCTGCCTTGAACTAAGGTGTTAAAGCAGATAAAATCACATAAAAAATAGCCAGTATCTTCAATGCGATTTTTAATATCAGCAAAGGCTGCTGAGCTTAAGCTAGTTACTATTCCAACGCGCCTAGGCAGATGTGGCAGAGGTTTTTTTCTACTAGGGTCAAAAAGTCCTTCTTTTTGTAATTTTTCTTTTAAAGCTCTAAAAGCAGCGTCCATGTCGCCAAGTCCTGCTTCTTTCATCGAGCTTATATTTATTTGATATTGACCGCTCGGGCTATAAATGCTGATTTTGCCGCTACAAACTACCTTTATTCCGTCTTTTGGTAAAAAATTCACCTTTATATTTGCGCCCTTAAACATAGTGGCTGAAATGCTGGCTCTATCGTCTTTTAAGGTAAAATACCAGTGTCCGCTAGAATGCTTTACAAATCTGCTGATTTCGCCCTCTACGCTAATAGTGCTAAAATGTGCTTCTAGCAAGGTTTTTGCGCTCTCGTTTAGCTCATAAACACTTTTAAATTCCACTTTAAGTCCTTAGAGCTGAACTACTTTTTTAGCCACAAACATTGTGCTGATGCCAAAAGAAAAGCTTCTAGCAACTTCTACTTGAAATCCAGCAGCTTTTAACTCGCTTTTAAAATCATTTGTATCCAAAAAGCCTTCAATGCTTTGTGGCAAGTAGCTATAAGCCTCTTTGTTTTTGCTAATTATGCCGCCGATTACTGGCAGAATTTTGCTTAAATAAAAATCTCTAAAATAGCTCATAAGCCCGTTTTTATCACGCTTTGTAAATTCTAAAACAAGCAAATATCCACCAATTTTTAAAATTCTATTAAATTCATTTAAAGTTTGCGCTCTCTCAACGACATTTCTAATTCCATAGCTAATGCTTATAATATCAGCTTCCCCACTCTCACAGCCACTTTCATGCCCCAAAGCACAAGTGAATTTTACATTATGAAACTTCTGGAATTTTTTTCTAGCGATTTTTAGCATTTCTTCGCTTGGGTCTACGCCAGTTATGTTTTTTGGCACTGCGCCAAAGCGGTTTGGGCGAGAAAGCCACAAGCTTATCATATCGCCTGTGCCGCAAGCCATATCTACTATATTTATTTTTTGATTTGAGTATTTATGCAGCACAAAATCCACAGCTTCTTTTCGCCAGCTTTTATCAATCCCAAAGCTTAAAATTCGGTTTGCTAAATCATAGCTGGGCGCTATTTTGTTAAACATTTGAACGATTTTTTCTTGTTTGTTCATCTTA
>CALEHZ010000269.1 GCA_937875715.1 uncultured Campylobacter sp.
AATTATAATTTTATTAAAGCATATTTAGTTTCGTCTTAGAAATATTAGCATTTTAAACTAGAATTTTCTAAAATTTCAGAAAATTCAGCCATAATATTTAGCGCAAAATTACTTTTAAAATCCCACTTCATCTGGATTCATTCCAGAATAAAATAAATTATCCATAACGCTAATTGCTTCTATATCATCATTTTCTAGCTTTATTAGCTTTGAATTTTCTAAAATCCACTCTTTGTGAACCGACTTTGGCAAAGGCAAAGTCCCCTTTGCCAAGCACCACGCTATACACACTTGCGCTGCGCTTGCGCCGTATTTTGCGCCGATTTTTTGAAGCCTTTCTTCGTGTATTAGATGCCCACAGCCCAAAGGCCCCCACGCTTCTACTAAAATATCATTTTCTTTACAATATTTTATTAGTTCAGTTTGTGCCCATCCTGGGTGGAATTCTACTTGATTTACCATAGGACGGACTTTGGCGCCCTTTAACTGCTCTAAATGATGAATCAGAAAGTTTGAAACTCCAATAGCTTTAATCCTGCCTTTTTCGTATAATTCTACAAAGGCTTGCCAAGTTTGCTCATTTATCTCTTTTGCGTTTTTAAACTGCTTGTCATTTGCTGGAAAGTGAATAAGATACAAGTCCAAATAATCCACGCCCAAATCATCGCAAGTTTTCTCAAAAGCTTTCAAGGCGTTTTCATAGCCCCTACTAGAATTCCAAAGCTTGCTTGTAATAAAGATATCTTCACGCTTTAAATTAGTTTGAGCCAAGCCTTCTTTGATGCCCCTAGCAATAGAGCGTTCGTTTTCATATATAGCAGCGCAGTCAATGTGGCGATATCCAGCGATGATTGCGTCTTTTACAGCATCCACGGCGATTTGTCCATCTGGTATTTGCCAAGTGCCAAAGCCAACGCAAGGAATTTTCACACCATTATTTAAGGTAAAAAATTCTTTTGTCATATTTTTACCTTTTACTGCGCAAGAAACGATGAAATTCTAGATTTTACTTCATTTAGCCCTAGAATTTCCA
>CALEHZ010000270.1 GCA_937875715.1 uncultured Campylobacter sp.
AGTGGCATTATCATGGGTGGCGATATCAGCGAAGTCCTTGAAGTAGATGAAGCTAAAATCACAGAAGAAGCCACTCACTCTTGGTATAAAAATGACGCCGCACTTCATCCATATGACGGCGAGACTGAGCCAAACTTCACAGGCTTAAAAGATGAAAAAACGCTAAATGGCAAAGGCGAGATGGCTGATAGCAAGGTCTTTGATACAGCTGGCAAATATAGCTGGATAAAAGCTCCACGCTATGATGGCGTTCCTATGCAAGTGGGACCTTTAGCAAATATTGTAGTAAATTACGTAAAAGGTAACAAATATGTAGTGCCAGTAGTTGATAAGTTCTTAAAAGATACAGGACTTCCTGTAACTGCGGTGTTAAGCACACTTGGACGCACAGCTTGTCGTATGATCGAAGCTAAAATCATCGCTGATAATGCTCTAAAAGCATTTAATAACTTAATAGAAAATCTAAAAGTAGATGATAGCACTTGTGCACCTTATGTGATTGATAAAAACAAAGAATATAAAGGTCGCTATATAGGACATGTGCCTCGTGGCACTCTAAGCCACTGGTGTAGAATCAAAAACGGCGTAATTGAAAACTGGCAAGCAGTAGTTCCAAGCACATGGAACGCATCTCCAAAAGACGCAAAAGGTCAAATGGGTAGCTATGAGGCTTGTATAGTGGGCTTAAAAATCGCTGATTTAAAGCAACCTCTTGAAATCATCCGTAAAATTCACAGCTACGATCCATGTATTGCTTGTGCGGTTCATGTAATGGACATGAAAGGCAATGAAATCAGCCAATACAAAGTAAATCCAAACCTTATATAAAGGGGCGAATATGGAAAATAAATATGGAACTGGAGAGCACAATAGAGAAGCTGTGTATGAGTTTTCAATAGGACTTCGCCTAACTCACTGGCTAAGGGCTATTTCAATTATAGTTTTGACAGTGAGCGGACTTTATATAGCTTATGTTTTTGCAGCACCTGTGATTACTGGTGAGCCTGTGAATTTTATGAATGCCAAATGGCGTGCAGTCCATGAAATAGCTGGATTTATCTTGCTAGGTTGTCTTATTTTTAAGACTTATCTTTTTATTTTTGATAAAAAGAGTCACGGCGAGCGTGTGAGCTGGAAAGACAGCGTAAGCCCGAAAACTTGGGTTTCGCAAATAAAATATTATATTTTCATCGGCGAACATCCACACCTAAAAGGCGTGTATAATCCACTACAATTTGTAGCTTATGTAGGCTTTTATCTTATGATGATAGGACTTTGCTTAACTGGCTTTATTTTATACGCTCATAGCTATCACGATGGCTTTGGTGGGCTTATTTATGGCTGTATGAGAAGTTTTGAAGCGATGATGGGTGGATTAGCAAATGTGCGTGAAATTCATCATATTCTT
>CALEHZ010000271.1 GCA_937875715.1 uncultured Campylobacter sp.
TTATATTTTGCTTCATCTATTTGGTATAGCTTGTCGCCTTCTTTTACGCTATCGCCTGGTTTAAAAAACTGCTCTTCAATGCTGCCAGCCACTTTGGCTTTTAAAATAACTTCTAGTTCGCTTACACTTTTTCCGTTAAATGAAAGCATAATTTCTTGGTCGCCTTTGCTTACTTTCATCGCAGTTACAGGCAGTGGTGGCGTTTCTTTTTTTTCTTGCTTCTCTTCACAACCGGCTAAAAATAATCCAGCACAAAGTCCTAAAACTAAAATATTTTTTTTCATAAAATTCTCCATTATTTTTTTCTAACGCCATTTATAAAAAATTCAACGCTTTGTTTTATCCACTCATCATCTTGTTTTAAAATGCTTTCGTCATCAAACATCAAAGCACAGACCTTGCCCCATGAGCGCAGTGGTTCTTCAAGTAGATTAAAAAATCTAAAAGTAAGTAGATCGTAATCAGCATCTACAAGCTGAGCAGAAATTTCAGGTCTAGAAAAATAATCAGTAAAAAGTCTAAAAATAGGCTTTATAGCAAGTTCGTAAAATAAATTTGCAACCTGCTCATTTTGACTATCTTGGATGACAATAGACTTAATATCAATCGCCTTTTTATCTTTGGCTAATCTTACATAATCTCTTGCCATATTTAGTAAAAATTCTTTTAAATCATAGTTAGCATATTTTGCAGCACTTTCTTCTAGTGATGAGACAATTGTAATGGCTTTGCTTTGAATCAAGGCTTTGAGCATACCTTCTTTTGAGCCGTAAGCATCGTATAAAGTGCCAAGCGAACCACCGCTTTTTTTAATTATTTCAAGCAAGCCGGTTTTGTGATAACCATTTTTTAAAAACAGCTCTAATGCTGCTTCTAACATATTTTGGCGTCTAAGTTCTGATTTTGGTGTTTTTTTTGGTGTTTTCATGTATGTGAAGTCCTTTTAAGAAAAACGAATTTTTTAAAAATTCAAAGAACTCTTAAAAAATTCGTCAAAATTTAAAAAATTCACCCAAGAAGGCGAAGTAAAAAATTCAAAATGTAGCGCCTTTGAATTTTCTGGCGCTACAAAAAGAGGCTTATTTTAAGCTTGTAATGTAGTCATTTACAGCTGCCATATCCTCATCGCTTAGCTTAGCCATTTGCATTTTCATAACAGCACCTTGACCAACTTTACCTTTGCCTTCGCCAAGAGTGCCAGCTTTGTAAGCTTTCATATCTGCAAGGCGAGCAGCAGGATCAAGTGTAGTAAGCACTGGAACTTTACCGCCAAGATAAGCTTTTTCAGCTTTTGCGCCATGGCAAGCAGCACATGGTTTAAATAGTGTAGCACCATCAGCAGCCAGTGCAAATGAAGTAGCAGCCATGCTTAAAGCTGCACATACAAGAACTTTTTTCATTTCGTTCTCCTTTTTTAGAATTTTAGCTTAAAAAAGCCAATTTGTGATTATAGCATAAATTTATGTTATTTTAGTGTCTCGATGTAGTCATTAACAGCAGCCATATCCTCATCGCTAAGGCTTGCTACATTTGGCTTCATCATAGCGCCCATTCCATAGCTGTTTTGAGTGCCAGCTTTGTAGCCTTTTAGAGCTGCTAGGCGATCTTCTTTAGCAATGCTAGTAAGAGGTTTAGTCTTATTTAGATAGCTTTTTTCAGCTTTTTCACCGTGGCAAGTGATACATTTTTTAAATATAGCTGCACCATCAGCACCAAAAGCAACACTAGTTGCAAACAAAGCAGCACAAGCTGCCAACGCGAATTTTTTCATTGTATTCTCCTTAAAAAAAATTGAGTGGTGGAATTATAAGTTTTTTTACTAAAATTTTTGTTAAATTTAATAAAAATTTTTATTAAATATAAAAAAATATTAAATTTTAACTATAAAAAAGAAAATTTTTTGTAAAATTCACGCCGTTATGAAAAAAGCAGTATTTTTAGACAGAGACGGTGTCATCAACGAAGATAAAGGTTATGTGAGCAAAATAGAGAATTTTGTCTGGTGCGATGGTGTATTTGAGGCACTTTTGGAGCTTATGGAGCTTGGTTTTAGCCTTTTTATCGTCACAAACCAATCTGGCATCGGCAGAGGTTATTACACTTTAAGCGATTTTGAGCGGCTAAATTCTTACATGCTGGATGAATTTTCTAAAAGAAACATAGAAATAAAAAAGGTGTATTTTTGTCCGCACGCACCAGAGCAAAACTGCTCTTGCCGCAAACCAAGCCCACAGATGATTTTAAGGGCGGCAGGTGAGTTTGATATAGATTTGCTAAACTCAATTTTAGTAGGCGATAAAAATAGCGACATCGAGGCTGGAAAAGCTGCTAAAATCGGGCGTTTATTTAAAATCGGCGATGAATTTTCTAGCTTAAAACAAATTGTGAATTTTTTAAAAAATTCAAAATAAGGAGAAAAAATGAGATCTGACATTGTAAAAAAGGGCTATACACGCACGCCGCACCGCTCACTTTTAAGGGCTACTGGGCTAAAAGACGAGGATTTTAACAAGCCTTTTATAGGCGTGGCAAATAGCTTTATAGAGATAATTCCTGGGCATTTTTATCTAAATAAATACTCACAAATTATCAAAGATGAAATTCGCAAAAATGGTTGCGTGCCTTTTGAGTTTAACACAATCGGCGTTGATGATGGTATCGCTATGGGGCACGAAGGTATGTTATATTCACTTCCTAGCCGTGAAATCATCGCAAACTCAATAGAAACCGTGATGAATGCGCACTCACTGGATGCGCTAATTTGTGTGCCAAACTGCGATAAAATCGTCCCTGGCATGCTAATGGGCGCTTTAAGAGTAAATGTGCCTACGATTTTTGTAAGTGGTGGGCCAATGCGTGCTGGCGTGGGCTCAAAGGGCGAGGCGCTTGATTTAAACTCAGCTTTTGAGGCAGTTGGCGCCTTTGAGACTGGAAAAATAAATGAGAGCGAACTTCACGCGATTGAGTGTGCTTGCTGTCCTGGTGGTGGGTCGTGCTCTGGTATGTTTACGGCAAACTCAATGAACACACTTTGTGAGGCGATGGGAATTGCGCTTGATGGAAATGGCACGATTTTAGCGCTTACGCCGGAGCGTGAAGAGCTTTTAAGAGCGGCTGCTAGGCGCATCTGCGAGATCGCTACTGATGAGAGCTATAAAATTCGCAATATCATAAACGCTAAAACCATCAAAAACGCAATGGTCGTGGATATGGCGATGGGTGGTAGTTCTAATACGATTTTACACATGCTTGCTATCAGCCGTGAGGCAGGTGCGCCGCTGGATATCGCTAGCTTAAACGACATTAGCCGCGCTGTGCCACACATCGCAAAGGTCGCTCCAAGCTTGCCTAGCGTTCATATGCAAGATGTCCATAATGCTGGCGGTCTAAGCGCAATTATTAAAGAAATTAGCGATTATGATAGCACTTTGCTTGATCTTAGCGTAAAGACGATTAGCGGCGATACTTTGGGCGAGCGTGTGGCAAATGCTAAAATCAGCGATGAAAAGGTGATTCATAGGGTAAATAATGCTTATTCTATGCGTGGTGGGCTTGCGATACTTTTTGGCAATTTAGCCGAGCAAGGCTGCGTGATAAAGGCTGCTGGTATCATCGGCGAGCGAAAATTCAAAGGCAAGGCGATTTGTTTTAATAGCCAAGATGAAGCAATAGAGGGCATTTCAAGCGGCAAAGTCCAAAAAGGGCATGTGGTAGTCCTTCGCTACGAAGGCCCAAAAGGCGGCCCTGGAATGCAAGAAATGCTAAGCCCAACTAGCCTAATCGTAGGTCGTGGGCTTGGCGCTGATGTGGCGCTCATCACTGATGGGCGTTTTAGCGGTGCTACAAGAGGGCTTAGCATCGGGCATGTAAGCCCTGAGGCTGCTGAGGGCGGTATGATAGGGCTACTTAAAGACGGCGATGAGATTGAGATTGATGTGGATAATTTCAGCATAAATGCGCTTTTAAGCGAGGCTGAAATCGCTGCTCGCAAGGCTGCTTGGAAATACGAAGGTAAAGAAGTAAAAAGCAAATGGCTAAGGCAATATCAAAAGCTAGTAACAAACGCTAGCAATGGTGCGATTTTAGAGGCTTGAATTTTATAAATTTCATAAAATTCAGCGACTAAATTTTATAAAAATACTGCTGAATTTTATGAAAATAGTAAAATTAGCACTGAATTTTATGAAAAACAATTTTATGGCAAAATAGCAAATCTTGTTATTTTGCCACTTGTAAAATTTATATAAAAAATGTATAAAAAAGAATTAGAATTTTTAAATAGTTTGAAATTTTTTGCTGCTTTTTCTATAGCTATTTTTTTACATTACAACGATCATTTTCTGCCATTTTTAAATATAAAAAATCCTTTTTCTGAATTTTCTATTTTTTGGTTTTTTTCTCTTTATAGCTATATTTTTGTGGAAATGTTTTTTGTGATTTCTGGGCTACTTTTTATCATTGCTTATATGGAAAAAATTCAAAATAAAATGAAATTTTCTAGCTTTTTATTTAATAGAATCATTCGCATCTATCCACTTTTGATTGTAACTAGCATTTATATGTATTTGGCTAATTTTGTATCTTTGTCAATTTAGTATTTTAAGGCTTGAAATTTTTAAAAAACTAGGCGGAATTGCTTTTGAGGTATATTTATGGAATTTTCCAATTTACATAACCTTGCACATTTTGATTGTGCTTGGGGCTGTAAATGCAAATATTAGCTCTGGGTATTTCATATTTTTACTTGCCGTCATTCATTTGATAGTAGCAATTTTGTCTGCTTTTATTTTTAATAAAATTAAGATATTTAAAAAGTGAATTTTATAAAATTTATAAATTTCAAGTAAAAGCAAAAAGCAGAAAATTCACTTTTGAATTTTCTGCTTAAATTCTGCTTGAATTTTTTGAATAAATTAAGCTTTTGAAATGTATTTGCCAAGTTCTACAAGGCGTTTTGTATAGCCCCATTCGTTATCATACCACGCCATGATTTTTACCATGTAATCGCAAATAACTTGCGTCAAATCAGCCGCCACGATGCTAGAATACTCGCAAGTCATAAAATCGCTGCTAACACGCTCTTCAAAATCCACTAGCATAATGCCTTTTAAGCTAGAATTCGCAGCTTTTAAAAAAGTCTCGTTTAGCTCGTCCTTGCTAGTCTTGCGTCCTAAAACCGCTGTTAAATCTACCATTGAGACATCAGCTACTGGCACACGCACACTTTGTCCGTGAAGCTTGCCATTTAAGCTTGGCATGATTAGCTTCATCGCTTTTGCTGCGCCTGTGGTGCTTGGAATGAGATTTGTAGCAGCGGCGCGAGATGAGCGCAAATCTTTTGCTTTGCTATCAAGCAAAGACTGACTATTTGTATATGCGTGAATTGTAGTCATCAGTCCTTTTTCTATGCCAAAATTATCTTCAAGCACTTTTGCCACTGGCCCTAAGCAGTTTGTGGTACAGCTTGCATTTGAGATGATTTTTTGCCCAGCATAAAGATTTTCATTTACGCCAAGCACGAAGGTCGGCGTATCATCCTTTGCCGGTGCGCTCATAACTACCTTTTTTGCTCCTGCTTTTAGGTATGCCTCGCATTTTTCGCTGGTTAAAAACTTGCCAGTGCATTCAAGCACGACATCAATGCCGCTAAGGTCCATTTCATCAATGTTTCTAGTGCTATACATGCGAACTTTTTGCTCACCGATTTTTAGATAATTCTCACCATCAATTTCTACTTCTTTATCAAACTCGCCGTGAATTGTGTCGTATTTTAGAAGGTAGCGAGTAACTTTTCGCTCAGCCGTGTCGTTTATGACGCAAAGCTCGTAGTTTGGGTCATTTGCGATGATTCTAGCTGCGCAACGCCCGATGCGACCAAAGCCGTTAATTGCGATTTTTAGAGCCATGTTTTTATCCTTTTTTTTGGTATAATTGCGCTGTGATTTTAGCAAAATTTTATTTAATTTAAGGAAAATTTTTGAATATTGCGATTTTTGGTGGTTCGTTTGACCCGCCACACGCCGGACATGATGAGATTGTAAAAGCTGCGTTAAATACGCTTGATATTGATAAGCTCATTATAATTCCAACTTTTTGTTCGCCTTTTAAAAGTGAATTTTCTGCCTTGCCTAAGCAGCGCCTTTCGTGGTGTAAGGCGCTTTGGGGCGAGAATTTAGAAAATTCAAACTTGAATTTTCTAAAAAATTCAGAAAATTCAAAAATTCTAGTTAGTGATTTTGAGATTTTGCGTGGATTAAAAAATGGGCAAAAAACGCCTACGATAACGAGTGTTAGGCACTTTAAAGAGCTTTTGAAACCAGAAAAAATTTATTTAATAATCGGCGCTGATTGCTTAGAAAACTTACATAAATGGGCTGAATTTTCTAGTCTTTGTGAGCTTGTGGAATTCGTGGTTGCCACAAGAGAGAATTCACAAATTCCAGATTGCTTTAAAACCTTGAAAAATTTAGAAATAAATGTTAATATTTCATCATCAATTATAAGGAAAAACTTAGATTTTAAGCAAGTTTTGCCAAAAATCTTAGATGAAGTGAAGGAATTTTATGGAAGAAAGAATCAGTAGAATAACTAGAATTCTAGATGAGAAAAAAGCCGAAGATATTGAAGTTATCGATATGAGCGGTCAAGAATACATCGCAAAGTATGTAATAATCGCAACTACACTTCACTCACGTCACGCTCTTAGCCTAAAAGACGAGCTTTCTTCGCAGTTAAAACCACTAGGAGAAAAGTTTTTGGGCGAAGAAGTAAGCGATGATTGGTGTGTGATT
>CALEHZ010000272.1 GCA_937875715.1 uncultured Campylobacter sp.
CTGGTTGTAAATTATCATATAGCAAAGGAAACGCTAAAGATATTCAGAGAATTGTATGAAGCCGATTATCCCATTGAGAAGATTCGACTTATTGATGAGTACGATGCGGATGACGAACTGTCAATGAGTGATAATAATTCGTCTTCATTTAATTTCAGACTGGTGTCTCGAACTACTAAAATTTCAAAGCATGGGTTGGGACTGGCGATAGATATTAATCCTCTGTATAATCCGTATATTACAACGGTAAACGGGGAGCAAAACGTAGAACCCGCAAATGCGACGGATTACGTTGACAGGGACCGTGACTTTGATTACAAAATCACACATGAAGATCTTGCGTACCAAATCTTTACGGAGAATGGGTTTGCCTGGGGCGGTGATTGGAAGAACAGTAAGGATTATCAGCATTTTGAAATCCCCTCCGAAAGAATAAAGGAGTGGTACAAGAATCAGTAATAAATGCTTATTACATTTGAATTACGATAGAATAATCGGACTTTTCTGTAACGTGACCAATGATTGCGGCAGAAAAGTCTTTTTTTGCATTATTTAACTCATCAACCAGTTCTTCCGCTATGTTTTCGGGAACAGAAATCAATAAACCGCCTGACGTTTCGGGATCAAACATGATGTCCATCATCGCTCTTTTTTCCTCGCCCGATATTTTTATCTTACCTTCGGTAAAATCACGATTTCTGTATGCGCCGGCAGGAATCATTCCCATCTCGGCATATTCATAACTTTCCCTGATATAGGGGATGTCAGCGACGGAAAGGGTAATGGTAACATTACTGCCTTCTGCCATCTCAAGACTGTGGCCGAGGAGTGAAAAACCGGTAACATCGGTACAACTGTTTACAGGATATTTAACCATAATATCTCTTGCGTACTTATTGAGTGTTGCCATTTGGGAATAGGTTTTTGTCAGCAAAGTATCGTCAACAAGTCCTGCTTTTGCTGCTGGTGAGTTTGGCTTTATGCGAGAGACGCGCATCGTCCTATCTACGCTAAATCCATAGCCTGTGTATAAATTATCCATTTTTTTAGCTTTTTTTGGTTTTGGTTTTTTTTCTGGCTCAGGCTTTGGAATGGTTTTATTTTCATCAGTTTTTGTGCTATTTTGCTCAAAATTGATTTTATTTAAATCAAGCTGTGTGGCGTTATTTTCAAAATATTGCTTGTTTTTGCCAGGAACTTTGATATTAAAAATCTGCTTTTTGCCCTTGCGCTCAACTTCTATGCGCAAATTCTCGCCTTTTTCGGCAAAAAGTATCATCTCATTAAGATCTCTTAAATCTTTTGGAACGACCTCATTTACAGCTTTAACGATATCAGCTACTTCTAATTTATCATTTGAAGGGCCAAAAGGATACACGCTTTTTACCACAAGTTCGCCATCTACGCTATCAAACACAGCGCCAATATCGCCATAATAAACATCTTCGTGCTTGATAAAATGTCTTAAATAGCGTGATCCTACGAATTTATTTCCACCTTTGGCGATCCCTACCATTTGACAGCAGTCACAAAGTAAAAGCCCGTTTTTTTCAGCCTCGTAGCTAAGCTCGTCAAATTCGCCAAGATTTCCAGCCAAACTTTTTACATGTCCAATTTGCGTGGTATTATTTTCTAGGACATTGACCCAAGTGTCGGTTTTAAGATCTTTTTCATCCATCATAAAAGGTGCTATTAAAGTAGTAGGAATTTTTACTAAATAAAGTCCTAAATACGGATCATGCTTGATATAATCAACAGGTGCTAAGCTTTTATCTTCATCTGCTATCACAGCTGCTAGATTGCCAGTAAGAGCAATAGCCGTGTGTCCGTGGTAATCAAACTGCGAAACTTTGTTTTTTTCATAGCAAAGAGTTAAATCCTCTGCTGATGGGCGAGGCGCTGCATAAAGTGTGCTAAAAAAGAGCCCTGCAAATGCTGATATAAAGAGTGTTTTTAAAAAATTCATAATCCAAGTCCTCCAAGTCCAAATGCCTGCGCGGCACCTTTTTTCTTTTCTTCATTTGCTAGATTTATCGCATCATTTACAGCGCTAATTAGCAGTATTTGTAGGCTTTGCTTGTCGCTAAGTAGCTCATCATCAATGCTAATGTCTAAAATCTCGCAATTTCCGTTGATTTTCACGCTTACCATGCCGCCGCCTGCTTTTGCCTCGTAGCTTTTGCTTGCTACTTCTTCTTCGTAGGCTTCGACCTTTTCTTTCATTTGGCTTATCATTTCGCCCATTTTGTTTAGGTCTAAATTCTCAAACATCAAAATCCTTTTGAATTTTTTAAGCCGTAATTCTAGCTAAAAATCACAAAATTTTTTATGAAATTGAAATAAAAAAAAGAATTTTTAATCTAAAAGTTAAAAATTTTGTTTAAATGATGTAATTTTATAAAATTCAAAGCATAAATAAATGCTGAATTTTATGAAATCGTTGCTAGTCATTTACTAAAAATTGTTAGAATAACGAAATTGCTTTGGGGGTAAAAATGTTAAAAATCATCACTTTTATTTGTTTTTTATTTCTTAGTCTAAATGCAGCTACTGGTGGCGTAGATGCCTTAAAAACAAAGTCTAATCCAAATTTAAATGAAGAAAAATGGAAAGAAGGCAGAACTTTTATAAATTTTCTAGCACTTCATGGAATACCACAAAAAGTTTATGATAAGCTTGATAGAGAGGATAAAGAGCTTACTACTGAGATTCAAGCTGGGCAGGATTATTGGCTGCTTAGGGGAAATGATGGCAAGCTAGCACAGGCTCTCATTCCAGTTACTGATGATTTGCAAATTCATATTATGCGTGACAAGCACGGCAAATACAATATTGATTTTACACCAATTGAATACGAAGAGCATGAAAAGGTGCTCACTACAAGTATCGGCGAAAATGCAAAAACAGCAAGTGATGCTATATACAAAGCCAGTGGTAATAAAGCATTAGCAAATAGTTTTAAATTTGCCTTTGGAGATAGAGTTGATTTTAATAAAATTCAAAAAGGTGATAAAATCGTGGTGATTTATAAAGAGCGCATTAGAATGGGCAAAGCATATGGAAATCCTGTGATTTTGGGCGCTCAAATGCAAGTTGGCAAAAAATTCGTCTCAGCTTATAGATTTGATGAAAAATTTTATGGAGATAATTTTGCTACCGTTCAAACCCAGCTTTTAACAATTCCTGTTAAAAATCCTAGAATTACATCACATTTTCAAAAAGCTAGATTTCATCCAATTTTACGCAAATACAGAGCACATTTAGGCACTGATTTTGGCGCACCAATAGGCACAAATGTCCATGCCTCAGCAAGTGGCACAGTAAGTTTTGTAGGCACAAAAGGCGGATATGGCAGAACCGTAATTATAAAACATGCAAATGGTATAAGCACCTTGTATGCGCATTTACACGGCTTTAAAAAGGGTTTAAGAGAAGGTATGAAAGTAAAGCAAAATGATGTGATTGCTTTTGTAGGCAGCAGTGGAATGAGCACTGGACCACATTTGCATTTTGGCGTTTATGTGGGTAATGAGGCTGTAAATCCTATGGCAAAACTAGCTATAAAGGTAGTTAGCAAAGAAGAAAAGAAAAAAGAAGAACTTTTTAAAGGTGTAAAAGGCAATATAAACAAGCGTTTTGAACTAGCCAAAGCAGACACTCACCAAAATGAGCCTAGACTTTATCCTTTTGAGTATTTTGAAGCTATAAAATGATTGAAATTAACGAGCTTAAAAAAGAGCTTTTAGCTCATATAAATAATGAAATTGAGCTAAGTCCAGCAGATGTAGCTGAGTCTCTAAAAGAGCTTAAAAAACTTGATGAAAATGAATATAATGAGCTTTTAGCTAGACTTGATGAAAAGGATCTGGCTGAAGCTGCTATTGAAATGCCAGATCACATGCTAAAAGATGTGATAGAGAGCATTCCGCAAGATAAAATCGTTGAAGCCATCGAAACCCTTCAAAGTGATGATGCCACAGACCTTATCCAAAATATAGAAGAAATCGACGAAAACAAGGCAAAAGAGCTTTTTGATAGTCTTGAGGTAGAGAGCAAAAAAGAAATTTCTGCGCTAATTGATTATGAAGACGACAAAGCTGGTGCCTATATGCAAGTAGAGCTTTTTAGTGCAAATTTAGATGAAAAGCTTGAAATTGCGCTAAATAGATTTAGAAAACTTAAAAAATCTGGCGAATTAGAAAGTATTTTTGCGCTTTTTGTAACCGAAAAAAGTGGCGTTTTGCGCTATGCAATTCCAATTGATGATTTGCTTTTGTTTGAGCCAAAGCTTACTTTAAGCGAAAATCTAAAAGGCAGTGAAAACATCTACCAGCCGCACTTTGCCCACGATGATGATGATATAGCAGCTGTGGCACAAATAGTAAAAGACTATGATCTAAGCTCAATTGCCATCGTAAATAAGGCTGGTGTTTTGGTAGGACGCATCACAAACTACGATATACACGATTTCTTAGAAGAATCAGCCACCGAACAGATTTATAAACTAGCAGGCGTTAATGATGATGCCGAAGAAGAAGAAAGCGCCATAAAAGCAGGACGCGCACGCGCTATTTGGCTGGGGGTAAATCTAATTACAGCAATTTTAAGCTCTATTGTAATTAGTTTTTTTGATGAAAGTATAAATAAAATCGTAGCTCTTGCTGTGCTAATGCCTATTGTAGCTAGCATGGGCGGAAATGTCGGCACGCAAGCACTAACTGTAACCGTGCGCCGTCTTGGACTTGGTGAAATTAGCTTTAATCACGCAAAAGGCGTGCTTTTTCGTGAGTTATCCATAGCCTTGGCAAATGGAGCGATTTTTGCTATTGCTGTGGGGCTTGTGGCGCATTTTTGGTTTCACATAAGCTCGCTTGGTTTTGTCATCGCAGCTGCAATGCTAATCAATCTATCTTGTGCTGGATTTTTTGGTGCAGTCATTCCAATCACAATCAAGCGCTTTGGCATAGACCCAGCTGTGGCTAGCCCAGTGCTACTTATGACAATGACTGATTTAATTGGCTTTTTAAGCTTTTTAGGACTTGCTACATGGATACTAATTTAATAGAAAATTTACAAATCACAGAACTTGGGCAAAGCCCTTATATCAAACCTTTTAGCATAGTTTTTACGCAAAATGGAATTAAGCGCAAATGGGATTGCATTAAAGCTCACGACAGCGTTTCTTGCTTGCTTTATCATAAAGAGCGTGATGCATTTTTGTTTGTCAAGCAGTTTCGCCCAAGCCTTTGGTATCATCAAAAACAATGTGGAAATGAGGATATAAGCGCTGGTTTTAGCTATGAATTTTGTGCTGGACTTTGTGATAAAAATGGGCTTGATCCAAAGCAAACGATGATTGAAGAGATTTTTGAAGAGACTGGGTATAGCACAAATGATGTTAATTACATCACTTCAAGCTTTACAGGGCTTGGATTTAGCGCAAATCGCCAAAGCATTTTTTATGCCCTGATTGATGAAAGTATGAAAAAAGGTGCAGGCGGTGGCGTGGATGATGAAAGCATTGAGTGTGTATTTGTGCCACGTGCTAAAATCTATGATTTTATCTACGATGAGAGTAAGCCAAAAGGCGCAGGACTACTCTTTGGCGTGCTTTGGTTTATGGCAAATTACAAAGATTTTTAAGATTTTAGCTTGAATTTTATAAAATTCAACTTTTTTAAAAGAAATTTTTGAAAGCTGAATTTTTTAAAAATTCAAAAAATTCTATAGATTTCATAAAATTCACCCAGCGTAGAAAAGCATAAAATTCAAGGCTGAATTTTATGAATTTTATAAAATTCACCTTTGCTATATTTTAAAAAATTCAAGCTCAATTTTATAAAAAATTCAAAAAAAGCTAAAAAATTCAGTGTTTTTTTGCTATCATTACGCTTTTTAATTTCCCAAAAGGATACAAAATGCTACAATCTGGAATTCATAAAATTCTAATCGCAAATCGCGGTGAAATCGCTATTCGTATTGTCCGTGCGTGTAAAGACTTGCACATAGCAAATGTCGCAATCTACACAAAGCCAGACAGCGAGTGTTTGCATGTAAAAGTCGCTGATGAGGCGTATTGCGTGGGTGATGAGCCACTAAAAGGATATTTAGATCCGCATAAAATCATAGAAACTGCCAAGCAATGCGGTGCTGATGCCATACATCCAGGATATGGATTTTTGAGCGAAAACTATGAGTTTGCAAAGGCTGTTGAGGATGCTGGGCTTATTTTGATTGGCCCAACTAGCGATGTAATTTTAAAAATGGGAAACAAAAATATCGCAAGAAGCTTGATGAAACAAAACGGAATTCCAGTAGTTCCTGGCACAGATCCGCTAAATAAAGAAAGTATTGATGAAATCAAAAAAATGGCTCGCCGCATTGGCTATCCTGTGATTTTAAAAAGTTCAGGTGGTGGCGGTGGACGCGGCATCCGTGAGGTGTGGAGCGAGGACGCACTAGAAGAAAATTTAGAAAGTTGCAAACGTGAAGCGAAGGCATTTTTCAACAATGATGAAGTTTTTATGGAAAAATTAGTTGAAAAGCCACGTCACATTGAGTTTCAAATTCTAGGCGATAATTATGGAAATATCATACATTTATGGGAACGTGATTGTTCTATTCAGCGCCGCCACCAAAAAGTGATTGAAATCGCACCTTGTCCTACAATTAGTGATAGTTTGCGCAAGCGTATGGGGGGAGCAGCAGTAGCAGCAGCAAAGGCTGTGGGATATACAAACGCTGGAACGATTGAATTTCTTTTAGATGATTATAATAACTTTTATTTTATGGAAATGAATACAAGAATCCAAGTAGAACACGGCATCACCGAAGAAGTAACTGGCGTAGATTTGATTGGCCGTCAAATTCGCATAGCAGCAGGCGAAATCCTAGACATTGAACAAAGCGAAGTAAAAGCTCGTGGTGTGGCAATTGAGGCTAGAATCACCGCTGAAAACGCATGGAAAGACTTTGTACCAAGCCCAGGGACGATTACAGGATATTTTCCAGCTTTGGGACCAGGTGTTAGGGTCGATACTCACATTTACCAAGACTACGAAA
>CALEHZ010000273.1 GCA_937875715.1 uncultured Campylobacter sp.
AAAAATGTGGAATTCAAAGGAATTTCTTTTAAATCTTTGTTTAAATTTTTAGCATTTATAAAAGAGATTTCATTTATATTTTTTTCATCCAAAAAGCATTTTATAATGCTCTCAAAAAGCGCTAAAAACTGCTCCATCAGCCACTTTGAATAAAGTAAATTATTATAAGTCAAAGAAAACTCAAAATTACCATTTTTCTTTGTTAGCATTAAAAGCAAATCTAAGTTCTTATGCTTTACATTTATAGTGTTTATTTCTACATTTTGCCCACCTAGCTTTATATCATCAATCAAATCATCTTGATAGACAAAAGCCACTTTTACATCATTAAAAGCAATTTTAGATAAATAGCTTGAATGCGCGCTATATTCGTCTTTTGTGGTACAAAGCGTTTTTAAAATATCAGTTTTTGGCATATTAAAGTGAAGTGCGAAAGTCTCTACAAACATACCAACGCAATTTTGTAAATCTTTGTGATGTCTGCCTTTGTTTGAGAGCAAAAACTCACACTCATTTTCAGCATTAAACTTCATCAAAGTTAGCCCAAAAACACTAGCAAAAAACGAATCAGTCCCAAGCTTATTTGCTCTTAAAAATTCCTTGATTTTTTCGCTATTATTTAAGCTTTTTTCTAAGTAGAATTCTTCATTTTTATTTTCATCAAAAATATCGCTAATTGGAGCTGAGTTTATATTCATAATTTCATGCTTAAAGCTATCTTTTTGCCTATTTTCTAAAAGCTCTAAATAATTTTTTGAAAAAGCAAAAGCTTCTGGTTTAATTTTGCTTTTTTGCCATCATAAAAATCAGCAATATCGTTTAAAAAAATCTTTATAGAACTGCCATTAAAAATGCTGTGATGAATATCTCCAAAGAAGTAATATTCGCCTTTAAGCTCACATAAACAAAAGCGATAAAGCGCAGAATTTTCTAAATCAAAAGGCTTTACAAAGCTAGAAATAAAGCTTTTTAAGCTTTGAATTTTTTGGAATTCTAGTTTTAAATCTTGCTTTTCATAAAGCATTTCATCATTTGTGATTTTTGAAGATAATATTTTATGCGACAAAAAAGCAGAGTTTAAAGCACTCTCAAACTTCTTTATATCAACATTTTTTGGCAGTTTTAAATAAAATGGAATATTATAAGTAAGATCATCATTGCTATGTCCCATCACTACGCTAAGCTGCGATGGATTTAGCTTGTTTTTTTCATTATCATTATCTAGGCTTTTTAGCGTTTTAGATGCTTTTATGATGTTTGCTGGGGTTTTTTCTTTTAAGATTAAACTAGGATTTATGCCTTTAAGTTTTGATTTACTAGCAATCACAGCAGCACTAAGTGAATCCCCACCAAGCAAGATAAAATCATCATCTAAGCCCACTTTACCACATTTTAGCACACTTTCAAAAATTTCACAAAGTTCTATCTCATCAGGGCTTTTTGGGGCAACAAAATCTTTTTTAGTGCTTATTTCATTTGGCTCATTTAGCGCCTTTCTATCTAGCTTACCATTTAGATTTTTTGGCAAAGCATCCATAAAGACAAAATAGCGTGGAATCATATAATCAGGCAGTTTTTTAGCTAGTTCATCACGCAAAAGCTCTGCGCTTAAACCACTTCCTACCACAAAGCCCACAAGATATTTATCAAAGTCGCCAAAGGCCTTCACGGCGCATTCTTTTAGATTTTTTATCTTATTTAAAGCAGCTTCAATCTCAAAAATTTCAACTCTTTGTCCGTGGATTTTTACCATCCAGTCTTTGCGACCTGTGATGATAGCATCGCCATTTTTGTCTTTATAGCCCAAATCGCCTGTTAAAATCAGCGTTTTATCCCCTTGCTTGATAAAAGTTTCTTTTGTTTTTTGCTTATCTTTAAAATAGCTAGTATTAAAATCGACCTGAACTACAATCTGTCCGATTTGCCCAGTTTTACACTCTTTATTATTTTCATCTAAAACTAGAATTCTAGCTTCTTTTGAGCCTTTGCCAATTGGCGTATTGTCGTATTTTTTATCTATTTTAAAGCTACTTACAAGCCCAACGCTCTCGCTCATTCCATAAAAATTAAAAAATTCTATATCATCATAATAAACACCGCTAAGCCTTTCAGATTCCACATGGAGCACCTTTAAAGCTGGTTTTTCCTTAAAAAGATTTAAAAGCGAAGGCGGCAGCATACCGCTTTTAACTTTATGCTTTTTATAGTATTTATTTAAAAGCTCTGGGGAAATTCTCACATCGTCTGGGATAATGTGAATTTCATTATTTATACAAATCCACACAAAAAATCCACCACAAAACCAACAAAAGAGAATTGTAAAATACTACCATATATAGAATTCTCAAAGCTTTTTAGCATTGGCAAAGAGCGTTTTACGGCGCTACTTATATCTTTATTAGTGTGTAAAACGCCCTTTGGCAGATTTGTAGAACCTGATGTGTATATAAGCAAGGCAGGAGCGTCATCTGCGCCTAAACTCTCATAAAATTCAAACTCATCAATATCAGCAAAAAATTCACTTTTTATCTCTAAAAATGCCTTGCTTTCTTTTAGAATAAAATCCACTCTTTGCCTTGGATACTGCGTATTTAGCGGCACCACGACAAGCCCAGCTTTTAAAATTCCCAAATAGCTTGCGGCGTATTCTATACTTCTTGGCAAGTTTATAGCGATAAAATAGCCATTTTAGCCCCAAAAGAGTGAAGTTTATGAGCGATTTTTGAGCTTAAAATATCTAGTTCTTTGTAGCTGATTTTTTGCCCGTTATGAACGAGTGCGATTTTATTTGCATTTTTTTGGACTGATTTTTTAAAAAATTCTATATAATTCATATTTAAGCCTTTAATAGCCTTAGTGAGTTTAGCACCACGCAAAGTGAGCTTACGCTCATCGCAAATGCTGAAATAGCTGGATTTAAAGCTAGATTAAAGGCACTAAATGCCCCAGTGGCTAGTGGAATGCAAATGCTGTTGTAGCAAAACGCCCAAAATAGATTTTGCTTGATGATTTTTAGCGTCCTTTTGCCAAGCTCAAAGGTCTTTAAAATACCCATAATATCATTATTTACAAGCACTATATCACTAGCATTTTTGGCTATATCGCAAGAGTCGCCCACAGCAATGCTGATATCTGCGTTTTTAAGGGCAAGTGCGTCATTTATGCCATCGCCTACAAAAAGCACTTTATTATTTTTAGAAAATTCACTTAGCAAATCTGCTTTTTGCTGTGGCAAAAGCTCTGCGTAAAAGTCCTTTATTTCAAGTTTAGCAGCTATTTTTTCTACGCTTTTTTCATTATCTCCGCTTAAAAGCACGCTTTTTAAATTATATTTTTTTAGCTCTTTTATCAGCTCATTTGTGTTTTCTTTTAGCTCATCATTTAGCAAGATATAGCCCAAATACTGCGAGTTTCTAGCACACAAAACTAAAATCCCTTGCCCCAAAGTAGCTTTTTGATTTTCATCTAAAAAAATCCCGTTTTGATTTAAAAGCTTTTCATTTCCAAGCACGAGTTTTTCACCATTATAGTAGCATTCTATGCCAAGTCCAGCTAGAAATTTTAGCTCTTTAAAATCGCTTGAATTTTTTGAATTTTTTGCTTTGGCAATCGCTTGTGCGATAGGATGAGTGCTAGTAGCACAAAGTGAGCTAAAAAGTGTGTAATTCTCATCATCAAGGCTAGAAAATTCAACACTTAAAGCACCTTTTGTAAGTGTGCCGGTTTTATCAAAAAGCACTAAATTTATTTTGCTAATTTGTTCTAAAATGCTAGGATTTTTGATTAAAATCCCATTTTTAAAAGCCCTTGAAATAGCACAAACCAAAGCAATAGGCACAGCAAGCCCAAGCGCACAAGGACAAGAAATCACAAGCACGCTAATAGCAAAATTTAGCCCTCTAAAAATATCAACAAAGCTCCAACAAACAAGCGTCAAAACTGAAATCAAAATTACAAAAGGCACAAAAATATTTGAGATTTTATCACTAAGTCTTGCGATATTTAGCTTGGCTGTGGCTGAGCTTTGCAAATTTTCTATTATGCTAGCCAAAACACTCTCATTTGGCTTTTTATCGATTTTTGCGCTTATTAGCCCATTTTCGTTTATCGTCCCAGCAAAAATGCGCTCACCAACGCCTTTAAACTTTGGCAAACTCTCGCCATTTATACTAGCTTCGTTTAGCTGTGCTGAGCCAGAGATTATTATAGCATCACTTGGGACGATTTGACCTGCTTTGATGACGATTATATCATCTATTTTTAGCTCGCTTGCTTTGATTTCTTTATTTACGCCATTTGGCTCTATGATGGTTGCACGCTGTGGCATCAGCGATATAAGGCTTAAAAGCTCATTGCTACTTTTAGCTTTTGCCTTACTCTCAAGCACTTTGCCAAGCAGCACAAAGGTGATTATCATCACTGGGCTATCAAAATACAGATTTAAATTTTCTAGATTTAAAAAATTCAAAGTAGTAAATTTGCTATAAAAAAATAAAAATAAAGAGTAAAAATAAGCACTTAGCACGCCAAGACTAACAAGCGTGTTCATGTCAAAATTACGCTCTTTTAGGCTTTTAATAGCATGAGTAAAAAAATGTGAGCCACAAAATATCACACAAATCGTAGCAACAGCCAGGCTAAAAATATCGCCCATTTGATAATGTTTGCCAAAAAGCATGGCAAAATGAAAAAACATCACACAAAGCGTGCAAAATACGCAAATAATAAATTTTACTTTAAGTGCAGAAAATTCAAGCTTTTGTGCTTTTAAAAACTCGTTATAATCGCTTGTTGCGACAAAGCCAAGACGTTTTATTTTTTCTTTGATTTCATTTTGGATTTGCCCAGCAAAGAAGCCTTTTTCAAGCTCAAAAACGCCGCTATTATCGGCAATGCTTACATTTGCGCTTTTTACGCCCCCAATTTTTTGAGTAGCACGAGTGATAGCATTAGCGCAATTTACGCAGCTCATGCCAGAGATATTTAGGCGAATTTTCACTGCTTTACTTCTCTAATCACGCTAAATCCAAGCTCGTCCATAGCTTCTTTAAAGGCATCAATTCTGCTTTCGTCTATTTCTACGCTTACACGGCGTGGCGTGGTGCTTAAATCCACGCTGATATCGCCAAAATCATCTTTTAGCGCGTTTTTAATGGTATTTGCGCAGTTTTGGCAATTTATATTATTTGCTTCAAAAATCATCTTATATCCTTAGCTTTAATATTTTTAAATTCTATAATTTTTTTTTAAATTTTATAAAAATAAAAAGCAATTTTGCTATAATTTTACAAAATTTATTTTAAAGGATTTTTATGGGACGAGCATTTGAATACCGCAGAGCAAGCAAAGAAGCTAGATGGGACAAGATGAGCAAGCTATTTCCAAAGCTTGGCAAGGCTATCACAATAGCTGCAAAAGAAGGCGGAACTGACCCAGATATGAACCCAAAACTTCGCACCGCAATCGCCACCGCTAAGGCGCAAAATATGCCAAAGGACAATATCGATGCTGCGATAAAAAGAGCAAACGGCAAGGACAGCGCAGATATCAAAACTATATTTTACGACGGCAAGGGCGCACACGGCGTTCAAATCGTAGTAGAGACCGCCACAGACAACCCAACTCGCACCGTGGCAAATATAAAATCAATTTTTAACAAAAACGGCGGCGAAATGCTACCATCAGGCTCGCTAAACTTTATGTTTTCTCGCAAGGCTGTATTTAGCTGTGAGCCTTATAGTGGCGACGCAGACGAGCTAGAACTTGCGCTAATCGACGCCGGACTTGAAGAAATGGAGAGCAGTGAAGATGAACTTCGCATAATAGGCGATTACACAGCATTTGGCACGCTTTCATCGGCTTTGGAAGAAAACGGACTTGTAATAAAAAAAGGCGCTTTGGAATTCCTACCAAACTCTACTATTTCATTAAATGACGAGCAAATGGAAGGGCTAGAAAAACTACTAGATAAGCTTGAAGATGATGATGATGTTCAAGCAGTCTACACAAATGTAGAGTAAAAAATGAGCCAAAAAGACAGAGTTAATCAAAAAATAAATAACTACCATATTTATTTAGCATCGCTTTTGGCTGGATTTTTAGGGCTTATTGGCTTTATTTTTACTTCTTTTGGTAAAAGTGAAAATTGGTTGATAATTCTAGCCTGTGTGGCTTGTGTTGGTGTTATGTTTTTAATAGCACTTTTACAAGGCAAAATAAACAAAGCAAGTGATGAGCTAGGGGGTTTATAATGGAAATTTTAGTTGGTGTAATGGTGCTTAGTGCTGTTGCGTTTCTAGGCTATATGTCGCTATTTGTAGCTGGAAAAAACAGCAAAAAAGCGACAAATTAAAATAAAGGACAAAAATGGAAGAGTTAAAAACTTATGAAATAAACGAAACTGAGCTGGCAAAATGCGCTTATGCCGTGCTTAGCACCGAACATGGCGATATAAAAATAAAATTATACCCAAAATCAGCCCCACAGACTGTGGCAAACTTCGCAGGGCTTGCAAAATCAGGCTTTTATGATGGGCTTACATTTCACAGAGTGATCCCTGGCTTTGTAGCACAAGGCGGCTGTCCATACGGCACTGGCACAGGCGGACCTGGTTGGCGCATCAAATGCGAGTGCGTAGGGCAAAAAGAAAAACACAAAAAAGGCACACTCTCAATGGCTCACGCTGGCCGTGATACTGGCGGTTCGCAGTTTTTCATCTGCTTTGAAGCGCAGCCTCATTTAGACGGCGTTCATACGATTTTTGGCGATATTTGTGATGATGAGAGCCTAAAAGTGCTTGATAAAATCAAGCAAAACGATAAAATAGTAAAAATTGAAATCAAAGAAAAATTAGATTAAATTTTATGAATTTTATAAAATTCAGTGTTTGAATTTTTTGAATTTTATAAAATTCACTTCGCAGCAGTGAATGAACTTTAAAAATTTTATTTAAAGCAAAATAAGGACAAACTTGGATATTTTTCACGCAATATTTTTAGGCATTATCGAAGGACTAACTGAATTTTTGCCAGTTAGTTCTACAGGTCATATGATACTAGCAGCCAAGCTTTTAGGCTTAGAACACGACAATAACGACATTTTAAAGTGCTTTGAAGTAGCTATTCAGCTTGGTAGCATTTTAGCAGTCGCAGCACTCTTTTTTAAGCGTTTAAGCCGTGATTTTAGCTTGCTAATCAAACTAGCACTGGGCTTTGTCCCCACAGGTCTCATCGGGCTTTTACTTTATAAACATATAAAAGAGCTTTTTAGCCCAAATGTCGTAGCCTACGCACTTATCGTTGGTGGCGTTGTTTTCATCATTGTAGAGCTTTTTATAAAGCGTAAAGCCGGAGCACAAATAAACACAGACGAGCCATCAAACGATGAAATAAGCGCAATCAGCTATAAAAACGCTCTAATTATTGGCTTAGCGCAAAGTTTAGCGATGATTCCTGGAACTTCAAGAAGTGGCGCAACCATCGTTGCAGGACTGCTTTGCGGACTTTCTCGCAGGGCAGCAGCTGCATTTAGCTTTTTACTAGCGCTGCCTACGATGTTTGCGGCGACTTTTTATGATATTTTTAAAAATAGAGAGATTTTTGCTCAAAATTTTGATAATATTTTTGTATTCTTGCTTGGCGGTGCTGTGGCGTTTGTTGTCGCTTTTATCGTGCTTAAAGCCTTTTTGAATTTCTTAGCAAAGTTTTCATATATAAGCTTTGGTGTGTATAGAATTTTGCTTGGGGCTGTGTTTTTAATTTTTGTGCTTTGAATTTTATAAAATTCACATTTTTTAGTAAAAAGTTAATAAATTTTCTATAAAATTATGAGAATTTTTTAAGGCAAAGGTAAATGAAATTTTCATCAATTTTTTATTCAATTACATTTATTTTTATTCTTGGGTCTGTGAGCATCTTTTTAGCGTATTTGTGGCTAAAAGGCTATGACCAACAAAATTACACAAGAGAGCTAAATTATAAATATTCTGTGGTCTCAAGAGTGAGCTTGATGCGTTATAGCGGTGTAATCAGCGAAAATGAGTATTTAGCGCAAATTCAAGGCTTTGAGATGCCTCAAATCGAAGACAATGCCACAGCACAAAATATCATCCAAAACGCCCAAATAATACAAACTCAAGAACAAGAAATTGGCAAAAGCACGATTTTATATTTGGATAATAAAAATTATTTACGCCTAGAATCAACTAATAATGATGATGTTTTGCTTTATGATGATAAGTTTCAAGCGCATCGTTACGATGTAATTACAATCATCTTTGGGCTTGTTTTTTTGGTGCTTTTAATCACTTATATTTTTATAATCCGCAAGCTAAAGCCGCTTAGGCGCCTAAAAAGGCAGATTAAAAAATTCGCTGATGGTAACCTTGAAATTGCTAATGTCAGCAGTGGAAATGATGAAATTTCGCAGGTTGCGGATGCTTTTTATGAAGCTGTGATGCAAATCAAGCTTTTAAATCACAATCGTGCTTTATTTTTGCGAAATATCATGCATGAGCTAAAAACGCCGATTACAAAAGGTCGTATCACAGCTGAAATGCTGCCACAAAATAAATACCAAGAACGCCTAATATCCGTGTTTGAGCGCCTTGAAAGCCTTATAAATGAGTTTGCTCTAATCGAGCGTGCTAGCTCAAAACTAGCCCACCTTGAGCCTCAAAAAATTCAGCTAAAACCGATTTTAAATCAAGCTGTAAATATCGCAATGATTGAAAGTGGCGCAATTAGCGTAGATGTGGGCTATGATATTGAAATAAATGCTGATTTGAAGCTTATGTGCGTGGCGTTTAAAAATTTAATTGACAATGGAATATGCAAGCGACCATAAAGTGAACATTAGCGCAAATAATGAAGAAATCAGCTTTATCACACTTGGCGAGCCGCTTAAAGGCGACATTAGCTACTACACGCAGCCATTTACCAAAGACGCTACTAGAAAAGACAGCTTTGGACTTGGACTTTATATCGTAGATAACATCGTTAAAGCGCATAATTTTACCCTGATTTACGAAAGAGAAAATGAAAAAAATATTTTCAAAATTGTTTTTAATAAAATTCAACCAAAAGGATAAAAAATGACAAAAACTTCACTTTTAAAAACGGCAGTTTTTTCTGCTTTTTTGCTAGCAAATGCAGCTTTAAATGCCGAGCAAATCACCATTGGTGCGACACCTACGCCACATGCTGAGATTTTAGAGTTTGTAAAACCAAAGCTAAAAGAGCTTGGCTATGACCTTGATATCAAGGTTTTCAATGACTATGTGCTGCCAAATAAGGCTCTTGATGAAAAAGATTTGGATGCTAATTTCATGCAGCATGCGCCGTATTTGCTTGAATTTAACAAAGCAAATGGCACAAATATCAAAAGTGCTTTTGATGTGCATTTAGAGCCGATGGGCGCATATAGCAAAAAATTCAAAAATACAAACGAGATCAAAGACGGCGCAAAAATCGCCGTGCCAAACGATCCTACAAATGAAAGCCGTGCGCTTGATTTGCTTGCTAAAAATGGGCTTTTTAGCCTTAATGAGAGCGTGGCTTTAAAAACTCCGCTTGATATAAAAGATAATCCAAGAAAGTTTGAAATAATCGAGCTTGAGGGTGCGACTTTGCCAAGGGCGCTTAATGATGTTGATATCGCTGTGATTAACTCAAATTTCGCAATTGATGCTGGGCTTGATCCGCTAAAAGACACGATTTTTACAGAAGATGGCAAAAACAATCCTTATGCAAATATTGTGGCTACCTTGCCAGAGCATGAAAATAGCGATAAAACGCAGGCTTTAAAAAAAGTGCTAATCCACGAAGACACCAAAAAAATGATAAATGAATAATACAAAGGTGCGGTTATACCAGCATTTTAAGCGTTAGGCTTTTTGAATTTTCTAAATTTTCTGAGTGTGGCTTGTCTCGCACCGCTATTTTGCTACGCAACCCGCTGGGTGCGACGAAACTTCACCCAATGGGGTGCGTAGCACAAAAAAACTTCGCTTGGGCGCTCGCATGAGTGCGCCTTCGCTCGTTTTTTATCAGTTTCGCCACACTAGCGGCACGATACTTCGCCAAGGTGCTTAAAAGCTTGTTTTTAGAAAATTCAGTTTGAATTTTCTGATATTTTAGAAAATTCAGTTTTGAATTTTCTAAAAAAGTTTTTGAATTTTCTGAAATTAAGAGTTTAAGGCTCTTAAGATTTTTAAGGGATTTTTGCTTTAAAAGTCGCAGCGCTAGCCTTGGGGCACCGTAGCGGTAGCGTTCGCAAAAATTTTCGCCGAATTTTCAAGGACAAAGTCCGCAGAAAAACGGCGAAAATCTTTTGCGTAAGATGCTGGGCTGCGCAAGGCTTTTGAAGCAAAAAGCACTAAAAAGATAAGAGCCTACTAAACAAATAAGGATATTAGTCATGATGGAAGCACTTTATAACGGCGTCTCAGGCATCAAAACCAACCAATTTGGCATAGATGTCACAGGCAATAATATCGCAAATACAAACACCGTGGGCTTTAAAAACTCACAAGCTGAGTTTAAAGATGTATTTTACAACACCACCGTTGTCGCACAGCAAAATCCAGTAGCCTCTCAAGTAGGACTTGGCAGCACCGTAGCTGGCACAGCGATAAACTTTGAAGAAGGCAGTTTCCAAAGCACAGACAATACCTTTGATATGGCAATCGCAGGTGATGGCTTTTTTGCTGTTGCTGGCGTTGATGGTAGCACATATTACACACGCGCTGGACAATTTAGCGTAGATGTAAATAGAGATTTAGTCGGTGCTAGCGGGCATTATTTAATGGGCACAAGCGCTGTTTTAAGCGATGCTACTTACTCACAAGGTGCTTTATCTAGACTTGGCGCTGGCGCACCTACAAATGCGCTAACTTTGGATTTAAACTCAAATCTAGCATTTAGCGACACACAAAGCAAAATAAATCTACCTCAAAATCTCTACATTCCGCCAGAGCCTACCACGCAGGTTGATTTTAAGGCGATTTTGACAACAAATCAAGAGTTTAAATTTGGCGATGCTCCACTAAATCTAGTAAATGCCACACAAGAAGTAATAGATAATAAAATCAATATAAATGGCACAGTTTTAGACACTCCAAATATGCAAAAATACATTCCAGGCAGTGAAATAACAATTACTTTTGTAAATCCAGCTGGCAAAGAGCTACAAACAAAAACTCGCATCCAGCAAGATGGCAGCTTTGGCTTAAATGAGTTTGATTTAAGCGAGTTAGCCGATGAGACTGGCAGCACAGAGGGCGTTACATTTAGTGCCACAGCACAAATGCAAATAGAAGAGCCTACAAAGGCAAAATTTATAACAGGTCTTCAAAACAGCAGTGGCTATGAAAATACGCTTACTTTAAATTTCACTCGTCAAGTGCCAGGCAAACTTGACGGCGCAGACTGGGATGTAGTAGCTAGCATAACTGACCCACAAGGTAATGAATTAAGCAGTGCTAGCGGAGTTTTAAGCTTTAATGGACTTGGCGCACTTACAGGCAATACACTTGGTGCTTTAAGCAATGAAGGTGTGCCGCTAACTTTGAATCTAGGCTCATTTTATGACCCAAATGTGCCAAACTCAGGCTTTGATGGAATTACAATGCAAGATAAGCCTACACAAACCACAGCCGTTCAAACCGATGGACGAAAAGATGGAGTGCTAACAAACTACGCTATGGGCGAAGATGGTATGATAATGGCGCTTTTTGACAACGGCTTTCAAGCAGCAGTGGCTAGAGTGCCTTTATTTCATTTTCAAAACGACCAAGGACTTTACACCGAAGGTGGTGTGTTTTTTAGCCCTACAAGCAACAGCGGAGAGCCTTTTATGTATGCAAGAGAAGATGGCACGACCTATAATGGAGCGAAGATTTTAGGCAATATGCTAGAAAATTCAAATGTAGATATAGGCAATGAAATGACAATGCTAATCGTCCAGCAAAGAGCCTATGAAGCAAGTGCTAAAAGCATCACCACAAGCGATCAAATGCTACAAAAAGCAATAAATATGAAAAACTAATGAAAGTTTTTATTGTTTTTAGCCTGTCTTTTGCTGCCTTTTTTAGCAGTTTAAATGCTGATGAATTTCACGCATTTGACGCTATTAAAGGCTTTGAAAAAGCAGAAATTTTTTTGCCTTCAAAGTGCTTATTTAAAAATGTTTTTGGTGATATGAAAATTACTTGTAATGATGATATAGTAATAGTTCAAGCTATAAAAGTAGAACTTGGCTGCTATGAGAGCGCTAGGACTTTGGTTGATTTAGCAGGCGATGATCCAAGAAAACTAAAAATTCAAGGCTTAAATAGCGAAAAAATAGATATTAGAGCACCTTTTAATAAAGGCATTTTTACACTTGATTTTACACCAGCTTATGAAAAATCTTTGCTAAATGCCATCATTGTATGTGCTAATGGCATTCTTTTAAACTTTTTTGGCAAAAATGCGGACTTGGTAAAACAAATCGCTATAAACTCAAAAATTTTATAAAATTCAAAGCTGAATTTTATAAAATTCTATAAAATTCAGCTTCGCAGCAGTGAATAAAAGCAGATTTATAAAATTCACGTATAAAATCTGCTTTTAGCACAGCGCCAAAGCAGCGTTGAATTTTATAAAATAGCTAGTTTTTTTGTTTATCAATACTAGCTTTCACTGCTTGGATGAAAGCTGATCTAATCCCCATCTCTTCAAGCTTTGCTACGCCTTCAATCGTAGTTCCAGCAGGCGAACAAACTCTTTCTTTAAAAATCGCAGGATGTAAATCTTCAAGCAATTTTGCCGTGCCTAAAAACACGCCAGAAACTAGCTTATTAGCATCTTTTGCCTTTACTCCACCAAGCACCACGCCATTTGCCAAAGCCTCAGCCACAAGTGCTAAAAACGCAGGCGCACAGCCACTTATCACACCAGCAGCGTCAAACTCAGCCTTTGAGCTTACAAACACAGACGAACCAAAGCCATTTATGATATTTTCAAGCTCCAAATCGCCCATAAAAGGCGTTATGCTTGCGTTGTGTTCGGCGGCTAAATTTGGCATACAAATAGCGTATTTATGGGCGTTTAGAGCATTTTTGATAGAGTCTAAATCAGTTCTGGCAAGCACGCTTAAAACGCATTTTGCCACGCCTATTAGCTTTGGGGCGACCTCGCCAAGCGCATAAGGCTTAAATGCTAAAATCACATTTTTATCTGTGATGTCGTAAATTTCATTATAAAGCTCGTTTTCATAGCTAGAATTTTCTAATTTTTGTCTGCTTACTAAAACCACTTTAAAGCCTGAATTTTCTAAGCCTTTTGCCATTGAATTAGCCATCGCCCCAGAACCTAAAATATAAATTTTATCCATTTTTTACCTTTAAATTCGCTTTAAATTCACTTTACACCGTCTTTGAAAAGCTCTCTTTAACGCCAACAAACTTTTTCATATACTCATCAAAGCACATTGCGATATTGCGTATTAGCAAGGTGCCAGTTTCATTTACTTTTATGCGCTCAGAGCTGATTTCTACAAACTCGCCAAGGCTGCTTTTAAGCGCTTCAATTTCGCTACTAAAATGCTTAGCAAAATCTACATTATGCTTTGCCTCAATTGCTTTTATATCAAGCGCAAAATTTGCCATAAGGCTCATTATCACGTCTTTTCGCAAGCGATCTTCGGTGCTTAAAAACACGCCTTTATTATTTGGCAGGCGTCCATCATCAATAGCCTTTTCATAGCCTTCTAAATCTTTAAAGTTTTGTGCGTAATAATCATCGCCTTCGCCTATGCTAGTAAGCCCCACGCCGATTAAATCAGCACCGCCTTTTGTGGTGTATCCTTGAAAATTGCGGTGCAAAGTGCCGTTTTCTAAGGCAGCAAATAGCTCATCATCAGGCTTTGCGTAGTGATCCATGCCTATCATTTTGTAGCCCTTGCTTGGCAAGAATTCCATTGTATATTTTAGAATTTCAAGCTTTACATTTGGTGCTGGCAGCGTGGTCTCATCAAACTTTCTCATTGATTTTTTGATCCATGGAACATGAGCGTAGTTAAAAATCGCAAATCTATCAGGATTTAGACTCACAGCTGTTTCAAGCGTGTTTTTAAAGCTCTCAAAGCTTTGATAAGGCAAGCCGTAAATAAGATCCGTGTTAATGCTCTTTATTCCAGCGTTTCTAGCGATTTTAATAGCAGATTGCGTGATTTCAAGGGGCTGAATTCTATGGATTTCTTTTTGAACTTTCTCATCAAAGTCTTGAACGCCAAAGCTAATTCTATTAAAACCACCATTTTTTAGTGCTTCCATGTGTTCAGCCGTAAAAAAGCGTGGGTCAATCTCACATGAAATTTCAGCATCTTTTGTAAAATTGCCAAAATGCGCACGAATTGCCTTTATAATGCGCTCCATTTGTGCTGGATTATAGTATGTAGGTGTGCCGCCACCAAAGTGCATTTGAACCACTGGGCGAGAATTATCTAAAATTCCACATAATAAATCAAGCTCACGCTCTAAATAATCAATATATCGCTCTTTTTTGCCTTCATTTGTGGTATAGACGACATTACAGCCGCAAAAATAGCACGCCGAGCGGCAAAAAGGCATGTGAAAATACAGCGAAAGTGGCTTTGTGCCGTTTTTTAAGCGAGTGATATAATCATCATAGCTAAAAGCATCGCTAAACTCCAAAGCCGTAGGATAGCTAGTATAGCGAGGGCCGGGCTTTGAGTATTTTATAAATGCGTTAAAATCAATCATTTTTTATCCTTTTGTTTTTAAAAAATTCAAAAGTGAATTTTATAAAATTCTAAAAAATTTAAGCTGAATTTTTTAAAAATTCTAAAAAATTCTAAAAAATTTATAGCAGTGGACAAAGCCAAAAAATTCAGAAAATTCAGCATTGAATTTTATAAAATTCACTTGAATTTTCTAGCTTTAACACTGCGTTAAAGTGAATTTTATAAAATTCACTTCGCACAGTATCAATGAGCCATAAAATTTACTTTGAATTTTATAAAATTATTTAGAATAATCCTCGTTTGAAAGCTCGTTATACACACTATTTAAGAGCTTTTTATCTTTTAGATTCAAAGGCGTTCTAGGCTTTGTTTTAAGTCCAGATTTGTAGCAATCATTATAGCACTCATCAAAAAAAATAGCGCCAAAACAAAGCCCACAAAACGCTGCTAAAAGCAAGACTTTTGTCATTTTTTGCCTTTATTTGCAAAGATATTTTGCGCCTACATTAGCGCTTATTGTTTGTTCGCTAAGCTCAGGGGCTGCGATTTTGGCGCCATCACTGCTTGCTGTAAGAGCATTTGAGCCCACTAAATGCAAGTAGCCAAAATCTATATTTTTAAGCTCACAATTTTTGGCAAAATTCTGGCTTAAAACTTCTGCGTTTTCTTTGGCTTTTTGTATTAGACCATTTTTTATAAGCTCGTTATTTTTCAGCTTTGCTTCATCACTAAAAGTAGGATTTATCTTGGCTAGATGAAGCTTAACTGGGCTTGATTTTAGCAGATTTTCAATGCCAGAAATTAGTTCATTATACTTTTCTAGCTCGTTTTCTTTAAAAGAGCAGTTCAGCTTTGAAGAAAGTCTAGTTTTTGCCTCGGCGTTTTGCGTGTGCTCGCTATATGTTTCATACGCACCGCCACTGCAAAGTCCATTTTCTTTTAC
>CALEHZ010000274.1 GCA_937875715.1 uncultured Campylobacter sp.
AATTCACTTTGAATTTTTTAGAATTTTTTAGAATTTTATAAAATTCATAAAATTCAAAGTAATTCCAAAAAATTCAAACTCGCTGCAGTTAGCGAAACAAAAAAATTTAGCCTTGAATTTTTTAGAATTTTATAAAATTCATAAAATTCAGCCTTGAATTTTTTAGAATTTTATAAAATTTATAAAATTCAGCTTGAATTTTTTGTAAAATTATAAAATTGAATTTTTTAAAAAGGAAGATTTTGAATACTTTTGGCAAAAGATTTGCTCTAACTAGCTTTGGCGAAAGTCACGGCGTAGCAATCGGTGGCGTGATCGATGGCATGCCAGCTGGCGTAGAGATCGATATAGAGTATATCCAAGGCGAACTAGATAAAAGAAAGCCCGGCGGCAAATACGCCACAAACCGCAAAGAAGATGATAAAATCGAGCTTTTAAGTGGTGTTTTTGAAGAAAATGGCAGACTTTTTAGCACCGGTGCTAGCATCGGCTTTATTATCCAAAACACCAGCCAGCATAGCAAAGACTATGAGAATTTGCGTGAGATTTTTCGCCCAGCTCATGGTGATTTTAGCTATTTTGCTAAATACGGCATCCGTGACCACAGAGGCGGCGGCAGAACAAGCGCTAGAGAAACAGCTGTGCGAGTAGCTGGTGGGGCATTTGCGGCGCTAGTTTTGAAACATTTTAACATTGATGTTCAAAGCGGCGTTTTTGGCGTGGGGCAAATCGTGCCAAAATGTGCTTATAGCGAGCTTTTAGAAAAAATTGATTTTTATTTTGCCAAAAATAGCGAAATTTTTGCGCTTTTGCCAGAATTAGAAAATTCACAAAAAGAACTTATAAAAAAATGTAAAGATAGTGGAGAAAGCGTAGGTGCTAGCGTGCTAAGCGTGGTAAGTGGTGTATTTGCTGGGCTTGGCGAGCCACTTTATGATAAGCTTGATAGTAAAATCGCTGAAAGCTTAATGAGCATAAATGGCGTAAAAGCTGTGGAAATCGGCGCTGGGGCAGCTTCAGCTCTTTCTTTTGGCAGCGAAAATAATGATGAGATTTTGCCAGCTGCTAATAAAAATGAGTTTGGATATTTTAATGCTAGCTTTGGCTCAAATAACGCTGGCGGCGTGCTTGCTGGTGTTTCAAATGGAGATAAAATCATAGCTATCACGCATTTTAAGCCCACGCCTAGCATTTTTAAAGAACAAAAAACCATAAATAAAAGCGGAAAAGCGGTGGAGTTTAGCCTTGTTGGCAGGCACGATCCTTGTATTGGCGTGCGTGGGTCAGTGGTGGCTACTGCGATGCTGCGCCTTGTGCTAGCAGATGCTTTGCTTATGGGCGCAAGTGCCAGAATTGATATGATAAAAAGGGCTTATAAATGTTAAGATTTTTGTTATTTTTTATTTTTGTATTTGTTTTAAACGGCGCACAAAATCAAAGAACGCTTGGACTTGAGAGCTTTTTGGGCGGAAATGCTGGAGAAAAGGGAGAGATAGAACTAGCTAAAATTCGCATAGAAAATCTAAAAGCTATGAAAAAAGAACTTGAAGAAGAAGCTCGTGCACTAGCTTTAAAAAAGCAGCAGCAAGCACCTGTTTATGTAGATATTGACGACCCGCAAGTTGGCGAGCTTTTAGCACAAATCACGGCTTTAAAAGAGCAAATTCGAAGCTTTAAAAAAGACGAAGAGTCAAAAATAAAAGCCTCAGAAAATTGGGCGAAAAAAGATGAGTTTGTAAGCAAACAAGGGCTTTACATAAGCTCTGATAATAGCATCGCTCAAAGTGCGCCTATAAATAAAAACACAAAAGCTAACACTCAAAACACGTCTATAAATAAAAACACAAAAGCTAACACTCAAAGCAGTGAGCAAATTTCGCCTTTAAAAAATTCAAACAAAAAAAGT
>CALEHZ010000275.1 GCA_937875715.1 uncultured Campylobacter sp.
AATAAATAGACAGCGAATGAAATACCAGCGGATAAGGCGACTGAATTTTATAAAATATTAAAAAATTCAGCCAACAAAACGAAGTAAAAATTTGGCGAAGCAAAAAATTCGCCAAACGTGGCGAAGCAAAAAATTCAGCCCAACAAAACGAAATAAAAATTTGGCGAAGCAAAAAATTCACCAAACGTGGCGAAGCAAAAAATTCAAATCTGCTTTATTCCCACTCGATTGTTGCAGGTGGCTTGCTTGAAATATCGTATACAACGCGGTTTATGCCAACTACTTCGTTTATAGTGCGCCGACTAACACGCTCTAGCAAATCATACGGCAAATGTGAAAAACTAGCCGTCATGCCATCACTTGCATCAACTACACGCAAACACACAGCATTTTCATAGGTGCGATTGTCGCCCATGACCCCCACAGAGCGCACATTTAAAAGCACACAAAATGCCTGCCAGGTTTTTTCATACCAGCCTGAGCTTTTTAGCTCATCACGCAGTATCACATCAGCAGCTCTTAAAAGCTCCAGGCTGCTTTCATTTACCTCGCCCATTATGCGAATTGCTAGACCTGGCCCAGGAAATGGGTGGCGGTAAACGATTTCACGGCTAAGCCCAAGCTCAAGCCCAAGAGCCCTAACCTCATCTTTAAAAATCTCTTTTAAAGGCTCTAAGAGCGTGAATTTCATATCTTTTGGCAGACCACCTACATTGTGATGGCTTTTTATTGTTTTGCTAGCACCAACTGGGCTGCTTTCGATAATATCAGTATATAGTGTGCCTTGCGCTAAAAACTTGATTTGCCCATGCTTTTTAGCCTCTGCTTCAAAGACTTCAATGAAAGTAGAGCCTATGATTTTGCGCTTTTGCTCTGGGTCGCTAACACCTTTTAAGCGGCTTAAAAACAGCTTGCTAGCATCGATTTTAATGAGATCTACGCCAAGTTTTAGCTTAAACATTTCTTCAACCATTTTTGCTTCATTTGTGCGAAGAAGACCATTATCTACAAAAACAGCTATTAGGCTACTAGGCACTGCGTGGGCTAAAAGCGCAGCTACGACTGAGCTATCCACACCGCCACTAACAGCGCAAAGCACTTTTTCATCCCCTACGATTTCTTTAATCCTTGCGATTTGCTCTTTTGCGAAGCTGCCCATATTCCAAGTGCTAGCAATGCCACAAATCTTGCTAAAATTCTTTAAAATCTGTCCGCCAAACTCGCTGTGAGCAACTTCTGGGTGAAATTGCAAAGCATAGATTTTTCTTTCATCATCGCCAAAAGCGCAAAACTCACTATTTTCGCTAGTTGCTAGCACTTTAAAGCCCTTTGGCAAAGCCTCGACCTTGTCGCTGTGACTCATCCAAATCACGCTATTATCATCTACATTAGCAAATAGTGTGTGAGACTGGCTAAGCTTTAAATGTGCTTTGCCAAACTCGCTTTTGCCAGCTGGCGCTACCACTGCGCCGTAGTGCTGGGCTATTAGCTGCATTCCATAGCAAATTCCAAGCAGTGGAATACCTAGCTCAAACACGCCAGTATCGCAAAAATAAGCATCTTTGCTATATACAGAAGCAGGACCTCCGCTTAGCACGATGCCTTTTGGATTTTTGGCTTTTATGTCATCTAAACTAGCATTAAAGGGCATGAGCTCAGCATACACGCCATTTTCACGCAAACGGCGCGCGATTAGCTGTGTGTATTGTGAGCCAAAGTCAAGCACGATAATATCAGCATTTTTCATTGATTATCCTTTGAAATTTGAGTATTTTCATCTGTGTAAAATGGGTCAGCCTTATATCCGCAGCCACAAAATATAGCACAAATTAAGGCTAAAGTCGCTATTATTTTAAAATGAAAGCAAGTGAAGTTATAAATCATATTTTTTCTCTCCGAGAATTTTATGCCCTAAGCGTGATAAACAAAACCACAAAGGCGTTAAAAGTAGTTTTAGGCAAGAGCAAAGAAGGGCTTGTTCGCTATGCGTATATTCGCAATGATTGCCTTTATATCGCTGTTTGCGCACCATTTGCCGCCCAAGAACTAAAACACGATAGTATCATAAATTCAATTAAATACTCTTTAAATATGTATTTGAAAGCTCAAAATAATGAATTTTATGAAATAAAAAATGTAAAAATTTTTGTAGCCAAGCATAAAGAACCAAAAAATTCAGCGCAAAATCAGCCTTTAAATTTAGAAGAAAAAGCCAGCGGATACTTTAAAATTCACTGCTCTAAGCCAGAATTATCAGGCATTTTTGAAAAAATTCAAAAAATTCTAAAAGAGCGTGTATAAAATGGATACTAAAATATCGCTTGTAGCAAAACCAGAAGCACTTGAACACTCCCTTAAAAACGAGCTAAAATCGCTGCCAAACAGCCCTGGCGTTTATGAGTATTTTGACGCAAACGCTAAGCTGCTTTATGTAGGCAAGGCAAAGGTGCTTAAAAACAGGGTTAGAAGCTATTTTAGCTTTACGCCAGAGCTAGCGCCAAATCCACGTCTCTCAGCTCGCATCGCTAGCATGATAAGCCAAACTGCGCACATTGAGTGGATCGCTACAAATAGCGAGAGTGATGCACTGATTTTAGAAAATTCATTTATCAAGCAGCTGCGTCCAAAATACAATATTTTGCTGCGTGATGATAAAACCTATCCTTATATTTATGTAGATTTTAGCGAGAGTTTTCCACGCCCAAAGCTAACCAGAAAGCTCGTAAAAGGACAGAAAATTCGCTATTTTGGACCTTTTTACAAAGGCGCAAAAGATATTTTAGAAGCTGTTTTTGAAAACTTTGCTCTTGTGCAAAAAAGCGGCTGTTTGAAAGAAAAAAAGGCTTGTTTATCTGCTCAAATTGGTAGGTGTAAAGCACCCTGCGAGGACAAAATCAGCGCAGACGAATACGAAAAAATACTACAAAATGCACTAAATGCTATCAAAAATCCACGCTCTTTAATCCCAAAATTAGAAGCAAAAATGCTTTTTCACGCTCAAAATGAAAACTTCGAGCAAGCGGCACATTTAAGAGATCAAATCGCCACAATTAACGATATAAGCGTAAAAGTAGAAATTGACATGGCTAAACTAGAAGATTTTGAAGTCTTTAGCGTAGCCGAATTTTCTGGCTTTTTGTGTGCAGTGCGTCTAAGTGTGCGTGATGGCAAGGTAGCGATGGCAAATCACCATATTTTGCCGCTTTTAAATACCAGCGACCAAAGCGCAATCGGCGAGCTATACAAGCAAAGCATTTTGGGCGCATTTCCAGCCTCTTTGCCAATAGCGACCACAAGCATTTATGTAAATGATGAGTTTGAAGACATGGAGCTTTGCGCAGCTGTCTTACAAGACTTACACGTCAAAAAATTCAGCATAAAAGCACCAAAAACCACTCAAAAAAAGGCTCTAGCAAATATAGCATATAAAAACGCAATAGAGCTAATCAAAAAGCACACAAACTCCCATAAATACGAGCTTTTAGAAAATATCCAAAAATATTTTGGCTTAAATAATTTACCAGTAAAAATCGAGTGCTTTGACAACTCAATGCTCTTTGGCAGCGCAAAAGTAGGTGCCATGATAGCTTACAGCGATGGCGAGTTTTTTAAAAACAGCTATCGTCACATGCATCTAGATGGTAGCAGCGACTACGAGCAAATGAAGCAAATGCTGAGCGCTAGGGCACTTCGCTTTGATAAGCTTGCTCCACCTGATTTGTGGATAATTGATGGTGGAAAGGCACTTTTTGACCTTGCTTGCGACATCATTGCTAGTAGTGGCGCAAATGTCGATATAATCGCAATCGCTAAAGAAAAAATCGATGCCAAAGCTCACAGAGCAAAAGGCGCAGCACTTGATAAAATTCACTCAAATTTAGGCGAGTTTAAACTAAGCTCAAATGATGAAAAGCTGTTATTTATACAAAAAATGCGTGATGAGGCACACCGATTTGCTATTAGCTTTCACAGGCAAACACGAAATAAGGCTGATTTGGCTAAAAGCGAGCTAGTAAAAATGGGACTTAGCGCTGGGGCTATTAAAAAACTGCTTGATTTTTTTGGCAGCTTTGAGAATATCAAAAATGCAAGTTTTGATGAAATAGCAGCAGTTGCTGGCAAAATAGTAGCCAAAAAAATTCAGCCTTTGTGAATTTTATGAATTTTTTGGAATTTTATAAAATTCACTGGTCGGTATTCATTGAGATTGCCACGATTTTTGCTGCCTTAAAAAAATCTCTGGGTGACGAACAAAAGGCAATTACAGAAGTGGTAAATTGTGGATTTTAAGTAAATAAAAAAAGCCCCTTGAAAAGATGAATTTTCAAGGGGCTTTTTAGAAAGAGCCGTGAATTTTTTAACTTCTAAAAAATTCTAAAAAAGTGAATTTTATAAAATTCACAAATTGAAAAAATACTTTTTTAAAAAATTCAAATATTTGAATTTTTTGGGTTTGAATTTTTTAAACTTTTAGAAAATTCAAAAA
>CALEHZ010000276.1 GCA_937875715.1 uncultured Campylobacter sp.
TGCTATTCTTTGGTGTTCTATAGTGCCAATTTCGCCCTCTAATGTGCTTATTTCATCGCTAAAAATCTCACTTTTTCCACCTTTTGGATTTATCTCAAACTTCCATTTACCATCTATATCTTTATACCAGCCAGTTTTAGCCCATACTTGCTGTTCATTTACGCCATTTTCTAGCATATCTTTAGCATCTTTTAGTTTAGCTTTATTAGCACCTATTGCTTTTTCTCCACCAAATATATTTTTAAAGTTATCTTTTGCGTTATTTATCTTGCCTAGCACACCGCCAAGTATATCAGGGCGGTCATTTAGCAAGTTTGGCAATTCCTTAGCAAAGCCACTACTTGCCCTTGCTAACTGCGGTGCTAGTTTAGATATATTTTTGCTTAGTAGTTTTGTAGCCGCAGCCGACCCACCAAAACCTAGCAAAAAGCCCTTTACAAAAGCTTCTGCCTTTTTATCAGGGTCAGTTTCATTTGCTGCGTTAATTGAGCCAGTTACGCCACCGCTCATTACATTTGTAAGAGCCTGTGTCATCGCAGGTGTAGTATATCCTTTTTTCATACCACCGCCACTTTTGGCATTCTTGCTATTTTTATCTATGATTTTTTTAGCTCTAACAAAGCCATTAAGCGCAGTTTTTAGCTTTGTAGCCATTAGTGAGTAATTCCCACTGCCTGCTAAGTCCAAAACAGCATCAAAGTTAGCTGATTTTAAAGCCTTTTTAACTTCATTCATAGCTACTTCATCTAAATCAAGCGTCCTTTGTAGCAATTCATGCTTTAATCCACTTAAATAATTCGCACTTTGGTCTAATACTTCAAACGCTTCATTTCTTATAGAGCTTGGCTTGTCCATATAGCCTTTTGTATATTGCTTTACGCCAAAATATTTTAAATATTCATCACCATACAATAGACCATTTGCCCCACGATCAGCTAGTTCGTGTAATTTAGCCAACTTAGCATAAGCTTCAATATCTCCTTTTAGCCTTTTTTCAAAATCGGCAGTTTTTAAATTTACGATTTTTTTATAGTCATCTACACCTAAATCAGTGTATTTACTCTTATTTTTTAACATTTTATAAGCAGGGCTAAAATCATCGCTCTCTACTTGCTCTTTACTTTTTACTTGACTTTTAAGCTCATTTGCGCTAGAATTCAGTTTGTCAGTCTTGTTGGTGATTAAGCGTTCATCTGTAAAAGCTTGGTTGTAACGGAGATTTTCAAGTCTTGGAGACTGATACACAACTTCTGCGTTATTTAATATTTTATTTTTCATTGCGTTATTTGTTTTTGGGGCATTTGAAACTATTGTTATATGAGTGTCATAATCATTGCCAACGCTAGTAAAATATTGTTTGCCATTTATTTGTTTAGCAAAAATAAAAACATCCCCTTCTTTTGTAGTTTCTTTTAAAATAAGCTCAGGTTCATCTAGCGTTTGTTTTACTTGTGGCAAGTATTTTTCCCTACCACGCTCTATAAGTTTAAACAAAGAACCCTTTGTTAATTTTACTTCTTTATTTATTATTTTGCTTACTTCATCTGGCATTTTTGGGATATAATCATCATTTATATCTTTTAAACCAAAAGTATTTTTCCA
>CALEHZ010000277.1 GCA_937875715.1 uncultured Campylobacter sp.
ATTCTACAAGTTGCACACAACTTGCTCTTGGTGATTTTGGCTTAAAGGCTGTTGAGGCAGGTCGTATAAACTCTCGCCAAATTGAAGCAGCTCGTCAAGCATATACTCGTCATGTTAAGCGTCAAGCAAAAGGCTGGATTAGAGTATTCCCTGATAAGCCAATTACTAAAAAACCATTAGAAACTCGTATGGGTAAAGGTAAAGGTGGCGTAGAAGAGTGGGTAATGAATATTAAGCCAGGTCGCATAATATTTGAGCTTGCTGGTGTTAGCGAAGAGCTTGCAAGAGAGGCTTTGACAATAGCGATGAATAAGCTTCCTTTCAAAACTAAGTTTGTAACAAGAGAGAGCGAAAATGAAATATACTGAGTTAAAAGATAAAAGCGCAAGCGATTTAAACGCGCTACTTAAAGAAAAAAAGGTGCTTTTATTTACCCTTAGACAAAAGCTAAGAACAATGCAGCTTTCTAATCCAAACGAAATTAGAGAGACTCGCAAAGATATCGCTAAAATCAATACAGCGATTAGCGCAAAAGGATAAAAAATGGCAGCAGATATGAAAAGAGTAATCCAAGGTCTAGTAGTCGCTATCAGCGGTGATAAAACTGCTAGCGTGCTAGTTGAGCGCAGAGTAATGCATCCTAGATATCACAAATTCGTAAAAAGATTTAAAAAATATCTAGTACATGATGAGAAAAATGAGCTTAAAGTAGGCGATACTGTCGCAGCTATTGAGTGTAGACCGCTAAGTGCTAGAAAGAAATTTCGTCTAAAAGCGGTTCTAAAAACAGGAGTTGAATAATGATACAAAGTTTTACAAGATTAGCAGTAGCTGATAATAGTGGAGCTAAGGAGCTAATGTGTATTAAAGTTCTAGGTGGTAGTAAAAGACGCTATGCTAGCCTAGGCGATGTTATCGTTTGCTCAGTAAAAAAAGCTCTACCAAATGGTAAAGTAAAAAAAGGTCAAGTGGTAAAAGCAGTAGTAGTTCGCACTAAAAAAGAAGTTCACCGCGCAGATGGTGCTTTGATCCGCTTTGATGAGAACGCAGCTGTTATACTTGATGCTAAAAGAGAGCCTATTGGAACTCGTATTTTTGGGCCAGTGGGTAGAGAAGTGCGCTATGCGAATTTTATGAAAATCGTATCTCTTGCGCCGGAGGTGTTATAATGGCAGTAAAATATAAAATCAAAAAAGGCGATAATGTAAAAATCATCGCTGGCGATGACAAGGGTAAAACAGCAAAAGTTATCCAGGTTTTAGCAAAAGAAGGCAAAGTAGTTTGCGAAGGCATTAAAGTAGCCAAAAAAGCTGTAAAACCAAGCGAGAAAAATCAAAATGGCGGATTTGTAAGCAAAGAAATGCCTATTGATATTTCAAATGTAGCAAAAGTAGAGGGCTAAGACGATGGCATTTCAAGCAAGATTACAACAAAAATATAAAGATAGCGTAAGAGGCGCGCTTTCAAGTGAGTTTGGCATAAAAAATCCTATGCTTATTCCAGCTCTTGAAAAAATCGTTATTAGCGTGGGAGCAGGGGACAGCGCAAAGGATCAAAAAACTTTACAAAATATGGCTGATACCATCTCACTAATCGCTGGTCAAAAAGCACTTATTACAAATGCTAAAAAATCAGTAGCTGGATTTAAAGTTCGCGAGGGCTTTCCTGTGGGTATTAAAGTAACACTTCGCAAAGAGCAAATGTATGTTTTCTTAGACAAGTTAATTAGCATTGCTTTGCCACGCGTTAAAGACTTCCGTGGCTTGCCACGCAATGGCTTTGATGGCAGAGGAAACTACAACTTTGGTCTAAACGAACAGCTAATGTTCCCTGAGGTAGTGTATGATCAAATCGTTCGCACTCATGGTATGAACATTACTATGGTTACAACAGCACCAGATGATAAACAAGCTATGAAGCTACTTGAACTTCTTGGCTTACCATTTGCAAAAGGAAAGTAAAATGGCAAAAAAATCAATGATAGCAAAAGCAGCTCGCCCTGCTAAATTTTCTAGCAGAAAATACACAAGATGTAGCATTTGTGGTCGTCCACACTCTGTGTATCGTGACTTTGGAATTTGCCGTGTGTGCCTAAGAAAAATGGCAAACGAAGGACTAATCCCAGGTCTTAAAAAAGCAAGCTGGTAAGGATAGAAAATGAATGATTTAATTTCAGATGCACTAACTAGAATTCGCAATGCAAGCATGCGCCGTCTAGATACTACTAGACTTTTACACTCAAATGTTGTTGAGGGCGTGCTAAAAGTGCTTGAAGCAAAAGGCTATGTAGAAAGCTTTAATGTAGTTGAAGAAGAGCGCAAAAAATTCATCAATGTAGTACTAAAATACGATGAGCACGGCAGAAGCGTAATTACTGAGCTAAAAAGAGTTTCAAAACCAGGACGCCGTGTGTATAAAGGCAAAGATGAAATCAAACGCTTTAAAAACGGCTATGGCACGATTATCGTTAGCACAAACAAAGGCGTGCTAGCAAATGACGCAGCGCATAAAGAAGGCGTTGGCGGCGAAGTGCTTTGTACTGTTTGGTAAGAATATTTTAGCTTGAATTTTATGAAATTCAAGCTAAATGCTACCCAGTTCTACTGGGTAGCAAATTCATAAAATTCAGTTCATAAAATTCAGTTCATAAAATTCACTTTTTGCTTATGGATTTTTATTTCAAGCAAGTCGCTAGAGCGAAATTAAAATAATGTGTTTTATAAAATTCAGCCTGTGAATTTTATAAATTTTTGGCTTAAAAGCAGGCGCAAAAATACTGCAATAGCCTCTTAAAATCATTATTTAAAAGGCTTTTATCAGTACTTTTTCTCAAAATCCATAAAATTCACCCAATAGAATGCAATAAAGAATTCAAGCTATTTTTTTATTAGCCTAAATATATAGCCTTTTAGCAAAAATAAAAGCAGAGCACAGGCAAAAAGCACAATTGCTGAGTGCTTAAATAATTCTGGCAAAAGCTCGATTTTATTAGCATCTACATTACCGCCGACGATGCCAGCTATGACATTGCCAAGTGAGCCAGTTATAAGCCACAGACCCATAGCTTGCGATTTTATCGCTTGTGGAGCGATTTTGGTAAAGAGTGAGAGTCCCACAGGCGAAAGACAAATTTCACCTAAGGTAAGAAAAAACATGCTTACTACTATCCATAGCATTGAGACCTGTGCAGTTCCGCCAAGAACTTCAAGTGCCGCAAAATACATAACAACAAAGCCAAGTCCTGCAAAAAATAATCCTAAGGCAAACTTCGCAGTAGATGAAAGCCCAAACCCTCTTTGGCTAAGATAAAGCCAAAATTGCGCAGCAATTGGCGCAAAAATGATGATAAAAATAGGATTTAGCGACTGAAACCAAGCAACAGGCACACTAAAACCAAATAAATTTTTATCTGTAAAGTCGTTTGCAAAAAGATTATATGATGTTGGCTGCTGCTCAAACGCTGAGAAAAACACAGCACCAGCTAGCATAAAAATCATCATCGCAACAAGGCCTTTTTTCTCATCTTTATTTAGCTTAGATGAAAAGAAAAAATAAGCAAAATAAACAGCCACACAAAAAAGAATAAAAAATACTAAATTTGTTGAAATAGAAGAAGCTTTAGAATCTAAAATTTCAAAATAAAATAGTCCAAAAAGCAGCAAAATAAACGCTATAATTGCGACAAATGACATACAAAATTTGCCAAAACCTACATTTTTTAGGCGCTGCCAGTTTTCGCTTAAGCCCACTTTTTCATCAAATTCATCAAAGTCTTTTATAGCTATAAAATAAAAAATCGCCAGTGAAATAAGCATACCAACGCCGCCAGCACCAAGCCCAAAATGAAAACCGTAGCCCTCAGCCAAATAGCCACAAATCAAAGGCGCAAAAAATGAGCCGATATTTATACCCATATAAAAAATCGTAAAGCCAGAATCACGCCTTTCATCGCCAGGCTTATACATCGCACCAACCATCACAGAAGCGCAAGTCTTAAAAAGCCCAGAGCCAACAATAATAAGACTAAGCCCCAAAAAAAAGGCATAATCATAAAAATACGAAAAGCCAAGAGCTACATGTCCAAGTGCGATAATCACAGAACCGATGAAAATCGCACGCTTTTGCCCAAAGACATTATCAGCCAGCCAGCCGCCAGGAAGTGCTGCTAAATACATACAACCTGCAAAAATGCCTGTGATGGCAGAAGCGTCTTCTCTGCTAAGTTCTAAGCCGCCCACACCTTGACTTGCCATCATCACAAAAATGAGCAAAGGTCTAATGCCATAATATGAAAATCTTTCCCAAAGCCACCGCAGCAAAAGTGCTACTATGCGAGTGCGAAGTAAAAAGCCCTATTGGCCAAATTAAAAAATTCAAGCCTGAATTTTCTAAAAAAAATATTACAAAATATTATCATTAAAATCTTGAGTAAGAGCAAGTAAATCTAGCGAATTTTTGTCGTTTTGGTCATTTGTGTAACTGCTATTTTTTTGATCTATTACTTTATTTACAGCATTATCTATTTTTTGTGGATAGCCTGCTAGATTATTTTTCTCTTTTATTATAGGAGTTATCTTATATCGCGGTCCAAGAAATTTAACTTGGGGGCTAATTGTTGCCAAAGGAACTCATCAAATTCTCCGTGGAAAATTCCATCTGAAATCTTAGCTCTATCAAATACTACAGTAGTTCCAAAAAACTCTCAGCCTTCTACTTTGCCATTGATATCAACTATGCCATGAAACCTTCCATTTTCAATAGTTCCGTCATTTACAACATGCCCTCTAAAGTCTCCGCCGCTTACGGTTGAGCCAGCTTTAATATCGACATTGTTATTAAACTCTCCGCCCTCAATTGCGCCAAAGCTATCGACCTTGCCAGTAAACACGCCGCCTTTTATGGTGCCGTGATTTTCAACATTTTCTGTGTAAGTTCCACCATTTACTATTTGATCTGGTTCTATACGCATTTTTTCTCTTTTTCTTTAAAATTATATCAATTTTTTTAAAAATATTACAAAATATTTGAATTTTTTAGAAAATTCAGCTTTTAGAAAATTCAAACTTTTTAGAAAATTCAAACTTTTTAGAAAATTCAAAGCTCCAGTGTTTTTAGAAAATTTAAATCTTGCGGTAGCGGAAGTTTAATAAAAGCTGGACCAGCTGAATTTTCTAAAAAATTTAGACCCAGCGGGCCCAGAAGCAAAAAATTCAGCCTAGTTTATACCTTCTAGGATTTTTTCCCTCTCTTCTAAGCTAAAGCCCTGAGCAGCGTC
>CALEHZ010000278.1 GCA_937875715.1 uncultured Campylobacter sp.
AGCATTCGCAGCAGTGAATTTTATAAAATTCACTTTTATAAAATTCACTTCTTTTATAAAATTCATTTTTACAAATTTTCTTCTTTTTAAGGATATGAAAGCCTAATTTTGTAAATCTTTGACATTTTTTCAAAATTTTTATTAAATTTTTATTAAATTTAATCTTAATTTAAGTGAAATTTTTGGAAAATAACGAGTTTTATTTTACTTCTATAAAGGAGGGGCAAATGAGCCTAAACCAAAAACTGCTTTTGCTCTTAGTTGCTGTAATTGGCGCTTGGGCATTTGGCACTCTTGCTTTGCATCAAGGCGAGAGTATTTCGGCTGTCTGGCTGGTCGTGGCTGCTGCTTGTATTTATATCATAGGCTATAGCTTTTATGGGCGTTTTATCGCTTCAAAGGTTATGCAACTAGATGATCGCAGAGCTACACCTGCTTATACACAAGCAGATGGCAGCAATTTCCACCCGACAAATAAATATATTTTGTTTGGTCACCACTTTGCTGCTATTGCTGGTGCTGGACCATTAGTTGGCCCAATTCTAGCTGCGCAAATGGGATATTTGCCAGGTATGATTTGGCTACTTGTGGGCGTTGTGCTAAGCGGTGCTGTGCATGACTTTGTGATTCTTATCATTTCTGTTCGTCACGATGGAAAGAGCCTTGGCGAGATGATAAAGATGGAGATGGGTAAAGTAACCGGTGGTATTACAATGATCGGTATTCTTTTCATTATGTTCATCATCATCGCAATTCTTGCAATGGTTGTTGTAAAAGCACTTGCTGTTAGCCCTTGGGGTCTATTTACTATCACAATGACTATTCCAATCGCTGTTGGTATGGGTATTTGGATGCGCTATATCCGCCCAGGCAAAATTCTAGAAGCAAGTATTGGTGGATTTATCATCTTGCTTATTTGTATTTGGGGTGGCGAGTATGTAATGCAAAATCCATTCTGGAACAATGTATTTAACCTAGATCAAACAACTCTTGCTTGGGCTACTATGATTTATGGCTTTATCGCTGCGATTTTGCCAGTTTGGCTGCTTCTAGCACCACGCGATTACCTAAGCACATTCTTAAAACTTGGTGTAATCTTTGGTATGGCAATCATCATCCTAATCGTAGGACCAGAAATTAAAATGCCAGCTGTAACTGTTTTTGCTAGCACTGGTGATGGCCCTGTTTTTGCTGGTGATCTTTTCCCATTCTTGTTTGTAACTATCGCTTGTGGTGCGATTTCAGGCTTCCACGCTCTAATCTCATCTG
>CALEHZ010000279.1 GCA_937875715.1 uncultured Campylobacter sp.
GGTCCGCTCGGGCAGAGGGCGATCACCGGCACGCTGCTGTCGATCAGCGCGATCGGCCCGTGCTTCATCTCGCCGCTTGGATAGCCCTCAGCGTGCAAATAGCTAATTTCCTTTAGCTTCAAAGCACCTTCTAAGGCAAGTGGATAGAAAATATCCCTCCCAATAAAGAAAAATCCGTGTCCGTGTAAATAATGCTTACAAAGGCGGTAAATTCGCTCTTGCAAGGCTGGCTCAAAAGCTAAAATAGCTGGAATTCCCCTTAGAGCCTCAAGCTCAGAGCCAAACTCATCAGCACTAATAGCAGCACGCATTTTAGCTAGTTTTAAAGCAAGCAGCCACAGCACCAAAACCTGCGTAGCAAAGGCCTTTGTACTTGCTACGCCCTTTTCTATTCCAGCCCTAGTTAAAAGCACCCCGTCAGCCAAGCGAACAATGCTAGAATTATCCACATTACAAATCGCTAGGCTTTTTAGCCCTGCGTTTTTAGCGATTTTTAAGGCTTCAAGTGTGTCAGCTGTCTCGCCACTTTGGCTAATTACGATAAAAAGAGAGTTTTTGTTTAAAAACGGACTTTTATAGCGAAACTCGCTTGCGATTTCCACCTTCGTGCGAATTTTAGCAAGGCGTTCTATCAAATAACTTGCGCTAAGTGCTGCATGATAGCTAGTCCCACACGCACACAGCACCACCTCATCAATGCCCTTTAAAACGCTCTCATCAAGCTCCAAGCAGATTTCATTTCCTACAATTCGCCCCATTAAGCACTCAGTCGCCACCGCACTTTGTTCGTAAATCTCTTTTTCCATAAAAAATCTATATCCGCCTTTTTGGGCGTAGCTTTTATCCTTTGCTAGCGTGGTAGCTGGCTTGCTCCACGCCTTGCCTTCTTCATCAAAAATCTCAAGGCTGCCATCCACGCTAGCCTTGCCAAAGCAGCCATCATCAAGGTAAATGGCACTCTCGCAAAGCCCAATTAGTGGCGCATCACTACTAGCAAAATATAGCTCATCCCCACTCTGCCCTATCATCATAGGTGCTGCGTTTTTGGCAAAAAATATAGTATTTGGTGCCGCTTTTGTGATTAAAAGCGTGGCAAAAGCACCTTTTAGCCGTGAAACCATCTTTTTATAGGCTTTAAATGGATCACTCTCATTTTTATTGTAAAATTCAAACAAATGCACGATAACTTCAGTGTCCGTCTGGCTTACAAACTTAAAGCCTGAATTTTCTAACTCGCTTTTTAATTCTTTGTAATTTTCAATTATTCCATTGTGGATTACAAAACTATACTCGCCAAGGTGCGGATGGGCGTTTATTTCAGTAGGTTTGCCGTGCGTCGCCCAGCGTGTATGCCCGATAGCCACGCCATCGCCACTACTTTTAAAATCGCTCATTTTAGAGCTTAAATTTTCTAGCTTGCCAACGGCTTTAAAATATTTTAGCTCGCCAGCATCAAACATCGCAATTCCGGCACTATCATAGCCACGATATTCTAGTTCTTTAAGTCCGTTTAAGATTACAGATTTTTTCTCGTTTTTGCCGATATAGCCTACGATTCCACACATTTTTATTCCTTTGTAATAATTTATTATTAAAAATATTTTTTACGCAAAAAGCGATTATAGCTAAATTTCTTATTGAATTTTCTAAAAGCTTTGAATTTTTACTTTGATGAATTTTAAATTTTTTAGTTTTTGGGGGACTGCGGGGGTATTTGTTAGCTTTGAATTTTCTAAAGCTAGATTTATAAATCTAGCAAAGTTTTTTTATATCATTTTGTGATATTTAATGATAATCTGTTTTTTCTTGGTCTTCCATAACTTTACATTGCGTAATAACACACTCATTTCTTTGCTGTTTTTCTAGATAGCTATTATTACATTTATTTATACATTCTGCCTTGCTTTCAGCAAAGCTAAAGCTCACACCACAAAGCACCATAAGTGCTACTAAAAACATTTTTTTCATTTTTTCTCCTTTGAAAGAATTTTTTAAAGCTTAAAATTCTAGTATTTTAAGACTTTGAATTTTCTGAATTTTTTAGAAAATTCAAGGCTGAATTTTTTAAAAAATTCAAAAAATTCAGCCAGCTAAAAGCCCTATATCAAAGGCATATTTGTAAACGAAACTAACGCTCCATTTGTGTCTATTAAATACGCTCCGTTTAAGTTTGCGATTAGATCAAGTCCTTTGCTCTCATTTACGCTATAAAGCTGAGTATTATAGCCATCGACGCCTATAAAATAGCTTCCAGTTTCATAGCCAAAGAGATTTATGCTCATCATCGTAAGCGGACTATTTAAAAAGGCGATTTGTCCAGCCTCAATAGCTCCAAAGCCAGTGTATGCGCTACTAACACCCTTTATATTTACAGCATTAAAGCCAAATGCAAAGTCTATTTTAGAACTAGCATCAAGTAGCAGAGTATCAAAGCCAAAGCCTGAGTTTATCACACCCACATGGCTGCTGTTTAAATTTATCGTATCTGCGCTATGCGTGGCATTTAGTATGCCAAAAGTGGCGTTGTTTATATCCACATTTGCTCCAGCCCCATCAGTTGAGATTAGATTTACAGTAACGTTTGCGTTTTGCCCTGTAATCATTTTATGATTATTATTAGCATTTATTTCTGCATTTTGGCTGCCGCCACTGATATCAACTGTATTTTGTGGCTGCGGCGTAGGATCAGGTTTTGGCTCAGGCTCAGGTTTTGGCTCAGGTTTTGGTGTCGGGTCTATATCTGGTAATGGAAAAGGGTTTATATTTGGATCAAAATTTGGCACTTGATCAGCAAAACTGCCATCAGTATAGTAGCCTTTATTATTTACGATTATTAGCCCATCGCCAAAAAATTTTGTAAAATCAGGTATTTTGTCTAGCCATAATTGTGCATCTTTTTCTACTACGATTTCATCTGTTATTGCTATTGTACTAGCTTTTAAATGTGTCATTTTCACACCACTTGGGATTGTTAGATTTGCTAGTTTTGAAATGCGACCCAGTTCAGTGCTTTCATAGATATAGCCAGAATAAAGCTTGATTATACCTTCAAAAGAGCCGCCATATATTGATCCATTATGATTTATAATGCTACCACTCTCAAAAGAGCCTCCATATATTGATCCATTATGATTTATAATGCTGCCACTCTCAAAAGAACCGCCTTCTATAGAACCACTGTTATTTACAATGCTACCACTCTCAAAAGAACCGCCATATATAGAACCTATTGTATTATTTATAATGCTCTCATTCTCAAAAGAACCGCCATATATAAAACCTCTGTTATTTACAATGCTGCCATTTTTAAAAACACCACCTTTTATATGTGCGTTATTATTTACGATACTTTCACTCTCAAAAGTTCCATAAACTATAGTGCCCATAGCATCATCTTCTTTTGCTGGTGGTGTTCCGTCATTGTTTACAATGCTACCTCTAGCAAAAGTTCCATTTCGTATTATGCCTGCATCATTGAATACTTCGTATATTACTTTGCCATTTATAAAGGCTCCATCAAACTGAAAATTTAATCTAAAAGAGGCTTCATCAGGATCATCACCATAAAATTTCCAGCCATCTTCGTCTAAAAAACCACCGCCAGCCTCCATCAAGCTTGTAACCACGCTTATATCTACATCAGTCATTTTTACCCTTTATTAAATTTAGATTTTAAATTTTAATAAATTTTTACTTTGAATTTTCTAAAAGTTTGAATTTTCTAGTTTTGGGGGACTGTGGGGGTATTTGTTAGCTTTGAATTTTCTAAAAAATTCAGTTTTAGAAAATTCAAAGCTAGATTTTTAGATTTCTTGTTAAATTTATTTTTTGCACCTTGCATTGCAATGCTCAACTGTATCAGGGCTAGAATACTTATTACGGCAATCTTCTTTGCAAGCTGGGTATTTCTTTGGATGAACTGACATCTTTTTACAACCACCCCAGCAATCACTGACAGCCTCTGATTGACAGTTAGCAAGACAATCATCAACAGAATTCCCAAAGCTAAAGCTCACACCGCAAAGTGCTATAAGTAGCGCAAAAAGAATTTTTTTCATTTTATCTCCTTTAAGAAATTTGTAAAGTTTAAAATTCTAGTGTTTTAAAGCTTTGAATTTTCTGAATTTTCTGGAATTTTCTGAAAAGCGGCAGTGTTTTTAGAAAATTCAGAAAATTCAAAGAGATTGCCCAAAGGGGCTGGGCAATGACAAGCATTTCAGAAAATTCAGAAAATTCAACCCAGCGGAACGAAGCAAAACTACAAAGCTATTTTTATCTCTTTCATTCCAAGTGCTTTTGCGTATTTGATTATCGTGCTAAACTTCACATTTAGATTTTTTTCAAATCTAGCTAAATTCGCTTGTTTCATATTCATTTTAGCAGCGATTTCTTCCTCAGTCATTTTGCTTTTTATCCTAGCTTCTATGAGCTGTTTTTTTAGCTCAAACTCAGGCTTTAAAGCCTCATAAGCTTCCCTAAATTCAGGGTCTTTTAGCATTTCTTTTTTCACTACATCAAAACTAATTGTTCCCATTTTCATACTCCTTTAATCTATTTTTTGCGATTTGTATAATGCTATCTGGCAATTTATCTTGCTTTTTTACAGCTGTTACAAGTATCAAAATCTTTTTGCCTTTTTGATAGCAATACACACTTCTTGCCACGCCTTCACTAGACTTTGCTCTAATTTCAAAAAAGCCACCCTCTAGACTTGCTGTGTGTGGCTTGCCCACGCCATTGCCATATATTTCAAGCAAATCTAGTAGATTAAGCATTCTTGCTTTTATATCTTTTGGCAATTCATTAAATTCATCTATTGCTTTTTGATTTACAAAATCTATTATCCAAAGTTCTTTGTTCATAGTAATTTTATATCATATAAG
>CALEHZ010000280.1 GCA_937875715.1 uncultured Campylobacter sp.
GCTATGAAAAGTGAAGTTGCTAGCAATTTAGTTTTAGCTACCACAATGGGTCAAATTTTAGCCCCAATCGTTCCTGGTGCACAGCAAGCCGCAGCCGCAGCTGTAGCTCAGTATCAATACGCAGTAGCTAATAGCAATGAATTTTCTTGGAATGACAAAAGCGCATGGGCAATCCATCTTGGTATGCGCTATGACTTCACACAAGCATTTAAGCTTGGTATTGAGTATTTCCACGGAAGCAAATACTGGTATGCTATGAGCCGTCCGGGCGTAAATGATCCACTAGATTTTAGAAATACTCGTGGTGATGTGTATGATATATACGCTATTTGGCAACTTGATATGAATCAATACTTGCGTTTTGCTTACACACATATAGATTATAAATACTCAAATAGTGGTCGCCCAATCGGTGGTGCTGAGCGTGTGGATGACAAAGCAAATGTATTCTCAATTGTTTATAATCTAAGATTCTAGTATAAGAGGTTAAAAATGAAAAAAGTTATTTTCTCTTTTTTATTATTTTCAACCAGTATTTTGTTTGCAGCTAGCTGTGAAGAACTGGCTGCTAAATACAATGCGCCAGATCCTGCCACGAAAACTATGGCGCAAATCTCTCGTTGGATAGAGCGAAAAGTAGGTGATAATCCTAGCGATGCTAGTCAGCTAGAAAGCTGCTTAATCGCACGTGCAGCTGATAATCCAAACAAAGAACAAGTTGCTGGTAAATAAATTTATAAGCTTGAATTTTTTAAAAAATTCAAGCTTTTTATTATTTTTCATAAAATTCAAAAAGTGAATTTTATGAAAATTATCTTTCATTTCACAATCTTAAAAATATCTCTTTTTATTTGACTTTGTGTAAAAGATTAGAAGTAAATTTTATAAAATTCAAAAAATTCACTTAAATAGTTGTGCTATAAAAATCTAAAAATTCAAGTAAAAAATTTATTTTATCAGCGATTTTTTACTAAAAATAAGGTAAAATAAGCGTTTCTTATGATTTTTAAGGATAAAAATGTTTGATGAAATTTTTGATGGTAGTCCAAAAGAAAAGTGCTTTGAGGTGATCTTTCACGCAAATCCTAGCGTAGTAAGCACACAGCTAGAAATCCTGCTTAATGAACTAGCTGCTTTTAGAGCAAAAGAGCAAAATAGCGATTTACAAACAGCACAAAATGATGTATATATCGAGCTTATGAGCAATATTTTAAGTAATAATGAATAAAATTTTTATAATTCTAATTTTTTGCATAAGCCCATTTTGTATAAATTCACTTTTTGCCGGCAAGCCGCAGTGGAATGAAACGCAGGTTTTTAGGCTAGCAAAAGATCAAAAAGCCTTTATAAAAGTTGCGCTTAAAGGTAGCGAAATAAAGGAAGTTTATGAATTTTCTTGGACGCTTTATGATGGATTAAATCTAGTAGTTCACACAAAGTGGAGAAAGTATCCAAAACAGCTAAATTTTAGCCTTCGCAGAGGGCTAGAGCTTCACAGCCAGCAGCTGTTTTTACCAGTTGTAAATCCATACAAAGACGAAGTGCGACTATACTTGGAATTTCAAAGCTTTGAAGAAGGCAAGGCAAAAATCAAAGCCTTGCTAATGGATAAATCTCAGCGTGCTGATATTGAGTTTTGGCCGCAAATGGAAGAAGAAGATGAAAATAATTGATGAAAAAATAAACGAGCTTATTAGCGAACTTGATTATAATGTGATTTGCGATATGTTTGCTTGTGTTAATTCTGGCAAAAAACTTCGCTCAAAATTGGTGCTAAAAATTGCTGGTGAAAATGAAAAAAGCGTGACACTTTGTGCTGTGATTGAGCTAATTCATTTAGCTAGTTTGCTACACGATGATGTGATTGATGAGGCAAATTTGCGCCGTAATAATCCTAGCATAAACGCTCTTTTTGGTGCAAAATCTGCGATTATGCTTGGTGATATTTTATACTCAAAAGGCTTTTTTGAGCTTGTTAAATTTGGCGAAAATATCGCTGGTATCGTTAGCGATGCTGTTAGCAAACTAAGCATCGGTGAGCTAATGGATGTAAAAATGAGCGAGAATTTTAATGACTGCGAGGAAAGCTATTTAAAAATGGTTTATTATAAAACCGCCGTTTTAATCCAAGCTGCCAGTCACTCAGCTGCTATTTTAGCTGCTTTTAGCGATGAAAAATGCAAAAACTACGCACAATACGGTAAAAATCTTGGCATTGCTTTTCAAATAATTGATGATATTTTAGATATTACTAGTGATGAAAAAACGCTTGGAAAGCCTGCTATGGCTGATTTTAAAGAAGGTAAAACCACTCTACCCTACATTTTACTTTTTAAAAATCAAAATGAGAGTGAAAAAAATACCTTAAAAACATTATTTAAAAAAGAATTAAACAAAGATGAAAAAATTTGGCTAAAAGAGCAGTTTTCTAAATATAAAGCTATAGAAAATTCAATTAAAATAGCCAAAGATTACGCTAAAAAAGCACTAAATTCTGTGGATAATGTAGAGCTTCAAAGCGTTGTAAATGATATGATAAATAGGGAATTTTAAATGAATTTTTTAATAATTAGCTTTACACATAAAAACACAGATATTGCTCTGCGTGAAAAACTCGCCCTTGATGAATCAAAAAAGAATGAGATTTTAAGACTTATCGCTTCTAGCGAAAATATAAGCGAATGCATGGCTCTTAGCACTTGCAACCGCGTAGAAATCATCTGTTTTGTAAAAGAAATCAAAAACGCAAGCGAATATATAATAAACGCTTTGAGCGTAATTAGTGGCGTAGCAAGCGAGATTTTGGAGCTTAGAGCCTGTTTTTATGAAAAAGAAAGCGCTATCCATCATATTTTTAGCGTGGCAAGCTCGCTTGATAGTCTTGTCGTGGGCGAAAATCAAATCGCAGGGCAGTTAAAAGAAGCCTTTAAATTCGCACATGAAAATAACTATGCAAACGTAAATATCAGCTTTTTAATTCACTGGGCGCTAAAAACTGCAGCCAAAGTAAAAAGCCTAACTGGTATCTCAAAAAATCCAGTCTCAATCAGCTCAGTAGCAGTGGCAAAGGCAAAAGAAATCTACGAGCTAAATGCTGATATTTTTAGCACAGCAAATGCTCTTATTGTGGGCGCTGGACAGATGGCAAGCCTGCTTGCTAAACATTTAGCAGCTAGTAAAGTGAATTTTACAATCATAAATAGAAATCTAAGCAGAGCAAAGACGTTAAGTGATGAAATAGGCGCACTTGCTAACTTTGATAAGTTTGAGAAAATGGATGAGCTTATAAATCGTCACAAGCTGATTTTTGTAGCTACTGGAGCAGATAAGCCAATAATTACCGATAAAAACATCGAAAACAGGGAATTTAAACGCTATATTTTTGATATTTGTGTGCCAAGAAATGTGGATATAAAAAATACTTCAAACATTGATATATACGCTGTTGATGACCTTGATGAGATAGTAAAATCAAATATCGCCTTTAGACAAGATGAGGCAAAAGCAGCTTTTGGCATCGTAAATGAGAGCGTTAAATCATTTTTCAAAGCACTTGGCGAGCAAAACTCAGCACCGCTAATAAGAGCTTTAAGAGCCCACGCAAAAAACATTTGCGAAGAACAGCTTGAAAAAGCTATTAAACATGGATATTTAAAAAGCAGTGATTTGAATGAAGCTAGAAAATTACTTCATCAAGTTTTCAAAGCTTTTTTACACCGCCCAAGCGTGAGACTAAAAGATAAAAACGGAGATGAAATCAAAGAAATGTTGGAGTATTTATTTGATATAAGGATAGAAAAAGCACAAGAAAAATATTGAATTTTCTGAATTTTCTGAATTTTCTGAATTTTGCTTGCGCTCCGCTGGGTCTGAATTTTCTGTTTGCGATGCCGGCTGTGAATTTTCTGAATTTTCTGGCTGTGGCTCTGTTTGTGGCTCAGGTTGTGGCTGCGGATCTACTGGATCAGTTGGATCTGTTGGCTCTGTTTGTGGCTCTGTTTGTGGTTGTGGATCTACTGGATCAGTTGGATCTGTCGGCTCTGTTGGTGGCTCAGGATTTGTTGGATCAGGATCTGGTGTAGGATTTACTGGATCAGTTGGATCAGTCGGTGTTTCTGGCTGCTTTGCTTGCCCTTTGTCTAATGTTTTTCCAGGGTTTCCATCCTTATTTCTAGCTACAAAACTTTTCCCATCTTCATTCATATCAAAAACTAGCAAATTCGTAGCAAGTGCTGAAATCTTAAATTTATCTAATTGTTTTATTAGATTATCATCCAAGTTTAGGTTTATTATCTCGCCTTCGCTAATTAGATTTTGCGCTTGTTGAAGCGGAACATACTCTAAACTTCCAGCTTGTATGTTAAAAATAGAGGCTTTAAACTTACTATTTAGCATGATAGCAT
>CALEHZ010000281.1 GCA_937875715.1 uncultured Campylobacter sp.
GGAATGGATCTTCTTCAGGAAGCTATGAGATATCATCTGGGGACTTTTGGTGTTATATTTATTGCAGTTACTTTGTGGCTGTTCAGTTTTTCTACTTTTATTGGAATTTTGCTAAATTTATTGCCACAAGTTAGCGATGATGGAAAAATAATGCTTCGCATAAATCCTAGCTTAAATACATTTAAATATGAAGATGATAATAAGCGCCAAGAATTACCAAGAGGAATAGCGCCTGACACACTTCAAAAGAAGCTCTCAAGCGTAGTTCAAGTAAATAGTGGCGACACTGTCGTGCTTGGCGGCTTAATCAGCCAAGAAAGTGGCAATCAAACTAAAAAAGTGCCAGGTTTAGGCGATATTCCAGTGCTTGGATATTTGTTTAAAAATGACTCAAAAATCATAAGAAATACAGAATTAGTATTTATAATCACGCCAAAAATCGTAGATATTGATGATTATTCTGGCGTTAGCGACTCATTAAAAAGTCTTGGATTTAGTGACGGAATTTTTTAGGAATTTTTTAAATGAATCCCTTTACAGCCCTTAAAAATGTTTTTGTCGATGATAGCGATGCAAGCGAGTATGTAAAGCTAGATAAATCAGTAATAGCATACCGCAAAATTTGCACTGCTTTTGACAAGCCGCTAAAAATAGTTTTATTTTATGGCAAACCAGGCAGCGGCAAGACCTTTTTATTGCGTAAAATTTACGCAGATTTAAAAGATAAAAGGGATATTATTTTTTTTCCGCAGCCTTTTTTCAATGAAAGTGACTTTACCCGCTCAATTTGCGAAGTTTTAAATATTCCAGTACTTGCTAATATAGACGAGCTTTTATTTTATTTTAAGTCAAATATCCAAATTGATGCTAAGACAAATGCGCCAAGCAAGCAGATTATTTTGATGCTAGATGAATCTCAGCTTTATCCAAATGATTTGATAGAAAAAATTCGCCTTGTAGCTGATACTAGGTTTTTTAAAATCCTTTTTACCGTTCATAAAACTGAAAAAGAAGATGTGATGGCAAAGGATTATTTCAAAACTAGAATTTGGGAAAGCATTGAGTTTGAGGCTTGCACCTTTGGCGAAATTCAAATGTATATAGAAAAAAAACTTGCTTTTGCACAAAAAGAGAGCTTTTTTCGGCTTTTTAATAAAAAGCATTTAAACGCACTTTGGCAGCTCTCAAATGGTAATCTAAGAATGCTAAATAAATTGCTTTATAAAACTTACGAGCTTTTAGAATATTACGAAGAATTTAAGCCAAGCCAAAATCAAAATCCCAAAAATATCACAAAAGTCATTGAAATGGCAGCAATTGATGCAGAGGTGCTAGATGCTTGATAGCTTAGAAGTAGCAAAATTAGAACGTCTTTGGCTAAAAAGACGCAGAAAGATTTTTTTAAAAAATTCACTTATTCTAACTTTGTTTTTATGCGTATTTGTGGGCATTTTTATTGTTTTAAAAAATTCAAACGAGCCAAATACTAAAACGCAAAATTCACAGCTGCAGTTTTCAAAAAATTTAGAAAATTCAAAAAATTCAATTTCAGAAAATTCAAAAAATTCAGTGATTTTAGAAAATTCAATTTCAGAAAATTCAAAAAATTTAGAAAATTCACAGCCAGAAAATTCTGCTTTAAATGAACAAATTAAAGAAGAGCTAAAAGAACAACTAAAAGAAGAAATCAAGGCTGAAATCACAAGAGAAACAATAGAGCGAGAAGAGTTGCAAAAAGAGCAAGATGCCCAGCTTTTAGCACTAAAGCAAAAGGCTAGAAGAGAGCTAGAACTAGAACGGATGAATAAAGTGG
>CALEHZ010000282.1 GCA_937875715.1 uncultured Campylobacter sp.
ATCAGGCAAAGCACGGCCTATAATAACGCTCATTGAATAGTCTAAATAACTCGCTTTTATGGATTCTTCTACGCTGGTGATTTGAATATCGCTGTTTTCTAGCATAATCTGCCTTTTTTAAAAAATTCAAAGCTTTGATTATAGCTGAAATTTATTTAAATTTTACTTTATCAAAGAAGCTTATTAAATGAATTTTATAAAAAATTCAGTGTTTAGAAAATTCAACAGAAGTTTAGAAAATTCAAAAAATTTAGGGCTGAATTTTTTGGTTTGCTGGTGGGACTAGCACGACTTGCTTCGCAAGTCTTGCAATGACGAAAGTGGCTGAATTTTTTGAAAAATTCATAAAATTCAAAAAATTCTACGACAATTTACTTCTTATCACATTCTTAATCAGCTCAAAATCAAGTTCCATTAGGCAGCGGCTGATTTTGCTGCCATCGCAGCCGTCTTTGTGGCAAGGCACGCATGGATAATTTGCTTGAATTACTGTGTGTTTGCCCATGTTTTGGATGCCGCTAATGGCTTTGTATTGACTGGCTTTAAAGGCGTTGTCCCACGGACCCCAGTTTTGCGCTGAGCTTGGGCCAAAAAGTGCGATCACAGGTGTATCTACAGCGGCTGCCATGTGCATTATAGCAGTATCTGCGCCTATAAAAAGCCTTGCTTTTGAGCTTAAAAACGCCACTTGTTTTAGACTAAGTGAGCCTAAAAATGCTTGTGGCTTGTGCTTGCATAAAGCGATGATATTTTGGCATCTTGCTAGTTCTCGCTCGTCATTTGCGCAGCTCATCACACAAGGCAAGCCAAACTCACTAGCGCAAAAATCAATGATTTTAGCCACCAGCTCATCTTTTGGAGCTTTAAAAAGCCATCTACTCATGGGATGGATGTGAATGAATTTGCTAGGCAAGGCGTTTTGGCCGCTAAAAAACTCGCTATAATCATCAAAATATATTTTTACAGCCATATTTACAGGTTCTAAATTTAGCAGCTTTAAAGCGCCCAAATCAGCCTCTATAGTGTGCTTTGAGCCTTGTGGGGCGATGGTGTGAGTGATGAGCTTTGAAATCACGCCGCCTTCTGTGTAGCTAATGCGAGTTTTAGCTCCACTTAAAAGCGCTAAATACACGCCTCTATCGCCGCTAGTGGCGTTTATTGCGATATCAAAATTCTCTTTTTTTAAGCTTGCTAGAAAGGCAAGTTCAGCTTTTATCTTGCCAAAAATACTGGCATTTTTGATGCTTTTTCGCTTGTAAATGTGGATTTTATCGATATTTGGATTGCCCTCAAGCATCGCCTCGCAGCCTTCGTTACAAGCAAAATGAATCTGTGCTTGGGGCATCAAAGCCTTTAGATTATTTGCTAGTGGCGAGGCAAGTAAGGTATCGCCGATGTTGCGAAATTTCATTATTAAGATTTTCATTTTTTTCCTTCATCTTGTGGGCAGCTACGCAAAAAGCCTATTTCGTGCTTCACTGCGCCGCACGGCTTTAGTGCGGCTCATTCGCACTCACAGCCTTTTTGCGTATCTGCTCCACAATATTTGCAAAAAACAGCAAAAACTATTTTTTGCTGTTTTTATACTTCCAAAATGTGTATTTAGCATAGCCTTTTGCGATTAAAAAGCCACGCTTGCCTTCTAAAAATCCGCCTTTTAAAAAATAAAGCTTGAAAAAACTCCAAAGTGGATTTATGATTGATTTTAGCACATTTGGGCGGTGATTTAGGCTAGCGTAGCGTTTTTGTTTTTCTAAAAACTGCTCATAATTTTCATAAGCATAATGTATAAAATACTCTTTAAGCACGCCCACTTCGCAGTTTGCTACTACTTTTTCATGTACGGCTCTGCCATCAAATTTAGCATAATTTTTGTTAAAAAACCGCAGCGAATAATCAGGAAAAAGCCCCATTTTTTTAATAGGCGTCCCAAAAAAATAATTAAGTCTTGCCACTTTATAAGCAAAAAATTTTGAATTTTCTAAAATAGCTAAAATCTCAGCTTTTAATGCTTCAGTGATGATTTCATCGCTATCAAGCACGAAAACCCACTCATTTTTAGCCAGGTCCACGCCAAGCTGCTTCATCGCCCCAAAGCCAAGCCACTCGTGCTTTATAAAATTCACATTAGCAAATCTGCGTGCGATTTGCTCAGTGCCGTCACTGCTGCCGCTATCAAGCACGATTATTTCATCG
>CALEHZ010000283.1 GCA_937875715.1 uncultured Campylobacter sp.
AAAATATTACAAAAATCATTTAAATTTTTCATTGTTTTGTTACAATTGCCGTGAATTTTTTAAAAAAGAGAAAAAAAGTAAAAAATTGCTTTCTTTACTTATTATAAATCAAACAATGCTTTTTTAAAAGGGGCTTTTGTGATTGTTTTAATGCTTTTGCCGTTTATTTTGCTTTATTCGCTCATTATTTCTTATTTTTGCTCGGTAGTTATTTATAGGTTTTTTATAACTAGAAAATATTACAATTTCTTTTTTGCTGTGCTTTTATATGTAGCTAGTGGGATTAGCAGTCTTTGGCTTGGATTTTTGTTTTGTCCTTTGTTTGTGTGGTATTTTTGGCGTAAAAAATTAAAATTTTTAAAAATAACGCTCATTGCTAGTGTTTGTATTATGTGCATTAGTTTTTGGCAGGCTCAATTACCGCAAATGGTTGTATTTGAAATAGCGAGTAAATCACTTGACAAAACTGATGGTATGACTGAAATTTTAAATGAAAATTTTAATCCAAATAAATTTACATATAGTTTTAGTAAAGAATTAGAAGATTGTAGAGAAAAAAATATAAACTGCCCCTTTTTTAGTTTCAAGTTCCCTATTTATAATATTTACGATAAAGTAAATGGAGAAAAAATAATTGTAGCAAAAGAATATGGTATAGCTTATAGCACAAGCACTTTAATTAGATTTTTAACAGGTATAGGAAAAACTAGCAGAATAGTTTATCACATTTCTAAAAATGAAAACAACATTTTATATTAAAGGAGAAATAATGAGTAACAATATCTCATTAAACGAAGTAAAAAATGGTGCCTTTTTGGCTAATCAGTCTTATGAGACTTTTGAAAGTCCAAAAAAAAATGAAGACAAAAAACCTGAGCCTATCACAAACCCAGCCACAAATTCTAGTTTTGAAGTATATAATCAAGCTGACAATGATAGTTCAGGATTTAGTGCTACTGTGTTTAAAGACACAAGCACAGGCGAGTATGTAATAGCATTTCGTGGGACTGAAATCCCTAATGAATTTTCAATGAGTAATATTGCTGAGACCGCAAAGGATGTTTGGAATGATGTCAAAATGCCTTTTGGCAGTAATGACCAAATAAACTCAGCCAGAACATACACACAAGAAATGATAAAAGAAATACTAGCAAAAGACCCAAATGCTAAAATAAGCGTAGCAGGACACTCACTAGGTGGCACTATAGCACAGCAAATAGCCTATGAGTTTGATAATGTTCAAAGTGCCGTTACGATAAATGCCTATGGTAGTGCTGAACTAATAAAAAATCAAGAAAACTATAATGAAGAAAAATACAAAGCAAATGAAGAAAAAATAATAAATGTAGTAAATCTGCCAGATGCAATAGCCAGAATGGAAGAACAATATGGCAATACATATTTTTTGAATAACAATAAAGAAAGTATATATTTAAGTGATATTTCTCATTCATCTTTTGTGACAGATTTGATAAGCTTGTTAGCCTTGGGCTTTGCTGAGTATAAAGACCATAGCGCTGATGGAACTTTAGGATATGTCAATGAGCTAGATAGCTTTTCGCAGCTCATACCACTATCTGGTCCAGTAGTGCAAGAACAAATAAAACTTTTAGATATGCCATCTGATTATATCAACACCTATGCCCAAAAACTCTACCTAGACTTTGTAAATGATATGAAATACTTCAACGAAGATGGTTCTGTAAATTTTGCTCAGTTTCTAGCCGACACTAAAAACATCCGCCTTTACGACCCTATTGCCCTTGATTTAAATAATAATGGCAAGATTGATACTACAACCCTTGAAAATGGAGTATTCTTTGATCACAATGGCGATAAAGTAGCCTTTAAAAGTAGCTGGATAGATGGCAAGGATGGTTTGCTAGCAAGAGATATAGATAATGATGGTAAAATCACAAGCGGAGCAGAGCTATTTGGTAACTTTACTAAGCTAAAAAATGGCGAACTAGCAAGGAGCGGAGCGGAGGCTCTAAAAGACCTTGATGATAATAATGATGGTGTGCTTGATGAAAAAGACACAGCATTTAATAAAATTCTAGTATGGCAAGATAAAAATAGCGATGGCGTAAGTAGTAGCGATGAACTAAAAAGTCTAAGCGAACACGACATAAAAAGCATAAATTTAAAATTCTTAGATGATAATAAAGCCCTAGATAAAGATAATAAGCAAATTCTAGTTAGCTCATTTAAGATTAGTTCTAGTGTAGATGAGAGCTTAATGAGTGATATTGATTTTAGCGTAAATACAATAGAAAGAAATATGCTTGATTCAAAAGATATGGGTGTTATTAAAGGCACAGGCTTTGTAATGGACTTTGACCCTACTTTAAGCACAGAACTTCAAAATGCGTATGAAGAATATAAAAATCTAAGCACCAAAGAAGAACAACTCCAGCAATAAAAAACATAGTAAATCTTTGGGCAAAAACTTCATCACAATATAACGAACTAAATGAGCCTATACAAAAAATAAATATAAATGTAGCAAGCGTGGCAAGTGGCACTCTAAGCTCAGGTATAAATGAGATGATAAATAGAGCAAATGCTGGACAAATAAGCATAAGCCAAAGTGTGCTAAATGAAAATGGCTCTATAAACACAAATACTAGCACGCCAGCAAATACCACAAGCTACACACCTAGTGGGGCTAGTAATTTATATAACTTTCAAATCAGCGATAAAGATAAGGCTGAATTTTCTGAACTTAGCACTAAACTAGCAGTAATTAGCGTATTTTCTGGTAAAGAAAGCGAGGTGTTATATATAAGCAATCAAAGTGAGTTAAACACTCTAAAAACTCACATAAATAGTGCTTATGAAAGCATTGTTGATTATACATATAAAGGACTATTAGCCAGCACAAGATTAAAAGAATATAGCGATAAAATTAGCTTAGAGCTAAAAGATGATTTTAAATTTGAAATAAACTTTGATGAAGTAGCAGCTGCTTTTTATGAGAAAAATGAAAGCGACACAAAGGGTGCTTTGATTGATTATGCTGAGTTTATAGACATTTATGGCAAACATAGCTTGGGCGAGCAAATAGAATTTGGCTTAGTTTTAAGTGCTATGTATGAAGAAGAATTACTAAATGTTACAAAATTGCTAAGCAAAGACCAAAAATTAAGCTTTATAAATACTGTGCAAGAAGTCTTGCTAATGGATATGGTAAGTGATGAGTATGCTAAAAAAGTAATGAGTGAGTTTGATATAAAAATCTATGAAAATACAACACAAAGCTATCTTAGCACCACTAGCTCAAATGATATAGTAGTAGCAAGCGCAAATAATAAAACAATAAATACCGGCGGAGGTAATGATATAATCTACGCAAATGGTGGCAGTATCAATGCAGGTAATGGTGCAGATGTAATGATAAGTAGCGAAGAAAATGAAAGCTTTTATGGTGGAGAGGGTGCTGATATATATGGCTTTTATTCTGGCTATGGTAGAGATGAGATAAATAACTATCACGCAGATAACTCAAAGGATATAATCAAATTTGCTGATATTAGCTTAGATGATATTGCTTTTAGCAAAAATGGTTCAGATTTGATAATAACAGCCTTTGATGATGAGCTAGTAGTAAAAAATGCTTTAAATGATAACCACTACGAATTTAGCGAAATCATTTTTGAGGATGAAAGCAAGATAAGCTTTGATGAAATAAAATTACTAGTAGCTGAACAAAACTTACACAACTTTTCTTAAACAATACTATTTTATTTAAATTTTAGTGGTGTCTTTGCTATATATTTAACAAAGTTTCAAGTGTATAGCAAAATGCACCACTAAAATTTGCTTTTAAAGGCA
>CALEHZ010000284.1 GCA_937875715.1 uncultured Campylobacter sp.
ATTTCATGGTATTCGCACGAGTTTTTAAAAGCCTTAGAAAAATATTATGAAATCACTCTTATAAGCGATGAAGAACAAGTTTTAGAAGATTTGCCTTGCATAGATTATAAAAAGTTCGACGAACTTATGAGTAAGCCAGATACTGCCTTTGATAGAAATATTTACAATATGGGTAATAATTTTGCTTTTCATGAAAAAATTTATGATTATGCTCTTAAATACCCTGGTTTGCTTATTTTACACGATTTTTGTATTAGCAATTTTTTCTTAGATTATTATAAAAATAATTTTGATGCTTTAATAAATGAAATAAATTTTTCTCATGCCTCAAAGGCTGTTTTTGAATTTTTTTTTAACAACAATGTTCAATTTTGTAATTATTATTCGCTAAATTGGCGTATTTTAAAAAATTCAAAAGGCGTTGTGGTGCACACCAAAAAATCTCTTGAATTAGCCAAAAAATTTTATAACAACGATGAATTTTTAAGTCTTTTGCCCTTGCCATGTAAAAACGCAACTGTGGATAAGCAAAAGGCAAAAAAAGAGCTAGATTTAGAAAATTCACGCATTTATGGCGTGTTTGGCTTTGTCTCGCAAATCAAGCAAAATTTTGAAATAGTAAAAAGCTGGGCTAGAGTGATGAAGGATAAAAATGCCATTTTGCTTTTCATTGGCGAGATTACAAAAGACCAGCAAAATTATTACGAAAGAATGCTGAATTTTATAAAAGAGCAAAAAATTCAAAACATAAAATTCATCGGCTGGAGCGATGAGAATGCGTATAAAAGCTACTTAGCAGCTTGTGATGTTTGCGTGATATTGCGTAAAATTCACCGAGGCGAGGCAAGTGCTGCACTGCTTGATTGTATGAATTACCAAAACACGATTATTACGAATTTTAGCGGATTTGAGGATTGCATGATTTATGTAGAGCAAATCGGCGATGAAGGCAAAGAGCTTGATAGTGCACTTTTAAGGGCTTTTAAATGTGATGATGGTTTGGCACTAAAGGCAAAAGAACTTATAAAAAATTCACACGATATAAATCTTTATAGCAAGACCATTAGCGCAAAATTAGAGCAAATTTACGACAAAGATTTTGTACCACAGCATTTTAAAAACCGTATTTTAGTGGATATTAGCTCTGTTGCTAAAACTGACCCTGCTACTGGGATTTCACGCGTGGTATTCCAAGAGCTAAATGCCTTGCTTCAAAGCACCTTTTTAGCGGTAATTCCTCTTAATTTTAAAGACGGATTTTATTATAGCGCAAATGAAGAAATTTTTAGAAAATTCGGCTTACCAAATGCTCCAAAAGATGAAAAAATCATCCCACAAAATGGTGATATTTTTTATGGGCTTGATTTTAGCGTTATGTATCGCTGCGACCCTGAGATAAGCACGGAAATTGCGTATAAAAATGGCTTTTTTGATGAGCTTAAAAAGGTTGGCGGAAAGGTGTTTTTTAGAGTTTATGATCTGCTGCCACTTACACATCCTGAGTTTTTCCCTTATCATGCTGGGCAGCTTCATTTACGCTGGTGCGAGCTTTTAAAGGACATTGGTGCTACCTTGCTGCCGATTTCTAAAAGAGTGGCAAAAGACCTTGAAAACTATGGATTTAAGGATATTTTTCCTGTTTTGCTCGCACCACATTTTAATCCAAAAAATTCAAGCTTAGAAAATTCAGACCCAGCGGGGCGTGAGCAAAATTCAGAAAATTCAATTCCCACTTTTATCTGCGTTGGCACCATTG
>CALEHZ010000285.1 GCA_937875715.1 uncultured Campylobacter sp.
AACAACGCAAAAAAGATGACAATAAGGATGAAAATGGCGAGCAGGGAAATTAGTTACAAAGCCGTAAAATACGATGTTAGCTACGAAATAATCGGCAGTGGCAAAGAAATACTTTTTCTACACGGCTGGGGTGCAAAAAAAGAAATAATGAAAAAGGCTTTTAGCGCGTATTTAGACGGCTTTAAACAGATTTATGTGGATTTAGCAGGTTTTGGGGCAAGCAGCATCAAACACCCTTTAAACACTAAAAATTACGCAGGAATCATGCGTGAGTTTTTAGCTAGCATTGGCGCAAATCCGCCTTGTGTGGTAGGTCACAGCTTTGGCGGCAAGGTCGCTACGCTTTTAGAGCCTAAAATACTGGTGCTTCTTAGCACTGCTGGGATTTTAAATAAAAAATCTTTTAGTGTGCGAACTAAAATTATGATTTTTAAATTTTTTAAAATGCTTGGTTTTGGGCACTTGTATAGGCTTTTTGCGACAAAAGATGTCGCTGGCATGAGTGCGACTATGTATGAGACACTAAAAAATGTGGTAAATGAAGATTTTAAAAATATTTTTAAACGCTGCAAATCTAGGACACTTATTTTTTGGGGCGAAGATGATAAAGCAACGCCAGTAAATAACGGTAAAATCATAAGTGAAATTATGCCTGATTGTGTCGATTTTGACCCTCTTAGTGGCGACCACTTTTTTTTCTTAACTCACGGTGAGCTAATCGCTAATAAAATGAAAGCGCTAATTTTAGAGTGTGAGAGCCAAAACAATGGCACTCAAAGCAGCAGCGAAAGTAGCAGCAGTGATTTAAAAAATTCAAATAATAATATAGAAAATTCAAAGGAGTAAAAAATGATAATAGGATTTTGTGCGTGGGTTTTTACTATGGTGCTTGGATTTTATTTGATTTGCACGGCACAATGGTATAGTTATAAGATTGATAGAGTATTTTTTCACTGCGCAAAGCCCGTCTGGCACATTTATTTTGCGCTTTTGCCTTTTGTTATCTTTTGTTTTGGCATGTATTTATCGCCACTTCTAGCCTTTATTTTGGCGTTTTGCTATGCTGGGCTCATCGTTTATTGGCAGCTAAAAATGGCTACAAAGCTTGTAAGCACCTCTAGAACAACTAGATTTTTTTTGATTTTAGCGCTTGTGAGTGTGTTTTGTTTAATGCTATTAAAAAAGTGGTATTTTCTAGCACCAGCGATGATTATAGCGTTAATTTTAAGCTATTATTTAAGCGTGGTTGCTGAAAAATATCTAGCCAAGCATTATGTAAAATTAGCCAAAATGAAGCTTGAAAAACTAAAAGATTTAAAAATCGTGCTAATTACTGCTAGCTATGGCAAAACTAGCATTAAAAACTATTTGGCAGGCTTACTTGAAAATAACGGCGTAAAATCTAGTCCAAGAAGCGTAAATACGCTAATGGGGCTGGTTGCTGATATAAATGAAAATTTAGAAGAAAATACCAGAATCTACATAGCAGAAGCCGGAGCACGAGCAAAAGGCGATATAAAGGAAATCACAGAGCTTTTAAATCCGCAGTTTGTAATAGTTGGCAAAATCGGCACAGCACATTTAGAATATTTTAAAAATGTTGAAACAATAAGAGCCACAAAGCTTGAAGCGCTTAGCTCAAAAGCCCTTAAAAAGGTGGTCGCACACTCTAGCACAAAGCTTGAGAGCAAAGAAAATTGCATAATTTTTGATGAAAAAGTAAAAGATGTTAAATCTAGTTTAAACGGACTTACTTTTAAGCTTAATTTAAACGCAAAAGATTTGGATATTGCTGTGCCAAATATGCTTGGCGAGTTTAACGCTGAGAATATCGCAGCAGCAGCGTTTGTGGCTAGTGAGCTTGGCTTAAACGAAGCACAAATAATCTCACGCATAGCAGCACTAAAAAACACAGAACACAGACTAAGTAAAATAGAAAATGCTGGAAAAATCATCATTGACGATGGATTTAACGGCAATTTTGAAGGAATGAGCGCAAGCTACGAGCTAGTGCGTGAGCACAAAGGTCGCAAAGTGCTAGTAACTCCTGGCATCATGGAAGGCGGCAAAGAGCTAAATAACAAGCTTAGCAAGATTATAAATGAGATTTTTGATGTGGTGATAATCTCAAGTTCGCTAAATGCTAAAGAGCTAAAATCAGCCCTTAAAAAACCGCAAGTTATAGAGCTTAAAAACAAATCCCAGCTAGTAAGTGTTTTAGGCGAACACACAAAGGCTGGGGATTTGATATTATTTAGCAATGACGCTCCAGCGCATATGTAAATTTCATAAAATTCAGGTTTTGAATTTTATGAAATTTATGGAATTTTATAAAATTCAAGCTTGAATTTTTTGAATTTTATAAAATTGTCGCAGTCTCAAAGCTAGAAAATTCAATTTTACTATAAATAAAAATTTTAAAATATGCTTAAAAATCCAAAGTAGTTTTTTATTTTGATTAAAAATTATTTTAAAATATTATAAAATTAAGGAAAAAAGGATTTAAATATG
>CALEHZ010000286.1 GCA_937875715.1 uncultured Campylobacter sp.
AGGAATGCCTTTAAAAGAAATAACGCCATTTTGTAAATCTTTTGCACCTACAAACTCGCCTGTGATCGTATCAGCACTAAGATTTTGATTTATAAAATTCGTCTGTGCTAATTCAAGTTTTGTGCTCATTTTTGCTCCTTTTAAAAAAAACAAGGAATTTTATTTTGAATTTTATAAAATTTAGTTGAATTTTATAAAAAATCTAGCCTAAAAGCCAAAAAATCATCTTAGTTTTTTGACTTTGTTTTTGCCTATTTTATAGATTTTAGAAGGCTTGCCATCACGCAAAATCTCTTGGTCAAAAACCTCATCTACTACAGCTTTTGCGTGTTCTAAATCAAAGTCTTTGCTGTGTTCGTTCGCACTCGTGCTATACGCCCAGCTGCTAAAATGCTCTTTTAAAAATGCGCTGTGGCGCTCATCTTTTACTACGCGCAGGCATTTTGAGTTTGGGTATAAAAAGCTTGTTTTTGCCGCTCTTCTAACAAAATTTTTATGAATATTAGGCACACGTACAAAATTTTTTAAAGTCAAAAAATTCGCTGTGGTAATCACGCATTTTTGGGCTTCATCTCTATTTTTTGCCCTATTTAGCTCACGCTCGTCGTGGCTTAAAAATCCAGCTGTGGTATCGCTTTGAGCTAGATAAATCATTTTAAAAAATACTCTATTTGCGTTACTACTCGCACATTTTTTCGCTCTTCAAAGGCGCCAGCTGCGTTTTCTATGCTAAAAAGTCCTTGCGTGGCGTTTTTGATTTTGCCTACTTCATTGCCAGAATCTAGCGCAAACTTCTGCGCTGCTGCTCTTGCGTTTTTGGTGGCTTCTTCTATCATCACAGGCTTAATCTCATTTAAGAGCGTAAACTCATAATTTATCTTATTTTCATAATCTTGCTTTATAGCAATGCCCTTTTGCGATAGGCTTAAAATATCGCTATAAGCTGCTTTTAGCTCTTTGATTTTTGTCGTGCGAACCAGCGTCGTAGCCGTGGCGATAAAGGTATAATTTATCTTTGATTTATCGCTATACATATCAAGGCTAGTATCAGTAATAGCCGCTGGAAGAACGCTAAAATCATCATCGCTAAGCCCATGAGCTTTTAGAAATTCCACCACTAAGGCGTTTTTTTCTCTAAGATTTTTTTCTAAACTGCTAAGCTCGTTTGCCCCAAGTGAGTAACTCATGCGCCAAATAGCAAGATTTGCATCCACCTCACGCTGTGCTAGTCCACGCACCAAAACACTAGCTTTTGGCTTAGTAGCTTCTATGATGCTAAATGCTAAAATAAAAGCCGATATCACAATGGCAATGCTTAAAAAAATGTAATTATTTTTCATTTTTCTCTTTCTTTGAATTTTCTAAAAAATTTTAGAAAATTCAGAAAATTCAAACTCGCCGCAGTGTTTTGAATTTTCTAAAATCCAGAAAATTCAAATCTTCGCGGTAGCGGCAGTTAAAATAAAG
>CALEHZ010000287.1 GCA_937875715.1 uncultured Campylobacter sp.
ATTGATTATATTATCCGCGAAGAAATAAATCAAGCTGATGGTATGAATCAAGTAGAGTTTTTATCAGCAAATACTGATGCGCAGGCTCTTGCAAAGTCAAAAGCGTATAATAGAATTCAGCTTGGAGAGCGTAGATCAGGCGGTCTTGGCGCTGGGGCTAAGCCAGAGGTAGGCAGAGAATCAGCAGAAGAAAGCTACGATCAAATCACAAAAATCCTTGATGGTGCTAATTTAGTATTTATAGCAGCTGGTTTTGGCGGCGGCACAGGCACAGGTGCAGCACCTATCATCGCAAGAGCAGCTAAAGAAGTAGGTGCTCTTACGATTGGCGTAGTGACTACTCCATTTAAGCATGAAATGCAAAAACGCATGAGAGTGGCACTTGAAGGAATCAAAGAACTTAGAAAAGAATGCGATAGTGTAATTGTAATTCCAAATGAAAAACTTCGCTCACTCTCAAGCGGACTTGGTATAAAAGATGGCTTTAAAATCGTAGATGGCGTGCTAGCAAATGGTGTTTCTGGCATGTGCGGACTTCTTTTGCAATCAGGTGAGAGCGATATAAATGTCGATTTTAACGACATTAGAACGGCTATGGGCTTTAGAGGCACTTCGCTTTTAGGTCTTGGACAAGCCTCAGGCGAAAATGCAGCCCAAGAAGCTGTTAAAAATGCTATTCAATCTCCGCTTTTAGAAGACATTGATATTAAGGGCGCAAAAGCTATTGTAATTAACTTTAAAATGAATCCAAATCATCTTGGAGATGATGTGTATACAGCGCTTGATTATATAAGTGAAATAGTTGGCGACAGCGGTGATACAGAGGTGTTTTGGGGCACATTTACAGACAATAAAATTCAAGAAGATTTAGTAGAAGTTACCATAATCGCCACTGGAATTAACGACAAAGAAGAAGAAAAAATAGAGGCAAAACCAGAGCTCAAACAAGCACAAAAAACGGGCACAGACGACCTTTTTGGCAATTATATGAACTATCAGCCAAGTAAGGTAAAAATGGCAGATTTTGATGATTTGGATATGCCTGCGATTAAGCGTAGAATGAAAGACTAATTTTATAAAATTCAGCTCTTTAAAAGGGGCTGAATTTTTTGAATTTTATAAAATTCAATTTTTGGTGTGTTATGCGGTTTTTATTACTTGGACTTTCTTTTTTATTTACTGCTTGTTATTTAAATGAGCGTGGAATTTCGGCAAATTATTATAATGATTGCAAGGCTTATTATGACGCTGCTGGCGTGTATCATAAGGCTTGTGATGAAAATATCGTTGATTTTAGCGATGTTAAAAAGCTAGCTACAAAAAAACAAACAGAGGCTCAAAAGGCACTAGCTGCTGCTCAAAGTGCAGAAGAAAGAGAACTAGCCGAAATTGACAGGCTAGAAGCTCAGCTTGAAAAAGAAGAAAATGAAAAAAAATCTTGGCAGCAAAGAAGGCAAAGACTAGAAAATAACGCTCAAAATAACGCTGAAATTTACAATGACAAAAATCTGCCAAAAGAGCAGGATTTTGGCAGCACAAATATAGAAAATGGCATCCAAAAAAGCACTCAAACAAACTCTAGCCTGAGCGAGAGCCAAAATGAGCTTAGATCAAGCGACTTTTGATAATTTTAATTTAAAAATTAAAGAGCTAAAAGGAGAGCTTATAAGCTCTTCTTTTGACGATTGTGTAAGCATTGAGCTAGAAGGTAGCGATGATGAGATAATCGCTAATTTAGCCAAAGAGCTTATGCCTTGGCGCAAAGGTCCTTTTAAAATAAATAATCTTTTTATCGATAGCGAATGGCAAAGTTTTATAAAATTCAACGCACTTTTGCCGCACTTTGACGCTAGGGATAAAAGAATCGCTGATATCGGCTGTAATAATGGCTATTACATGTTTCGCTTAAATGCGCTTGGGGCAAAAAGTGTGATAGGCTTTGATCCATCAAAGCTTTTTTTATCACAATTTTCTTTCATCAATCATTTTTTAAGAACAAAAATTGCTTATCATCTTTTGGGCGTGCAAGATTTACCTGCTTTTGCTAGGCAAAATGGTGCTTTTGATCTGATTTTTTGTCTTGGTGTGCTTTATCATCGCAGCGATCCAATCAGCACTTTAAAGCAGCTTAAAGCAGGTCTTGCTAAAGGTGGCGAGCTCATTATTGATACGCTTTTTATAGAGCGTGATGATGAGTTGGTTTTAAGCCCAAGCATGAGCTACGCAAAAATGAGTAATGTCTTTTTTATTCCTAGCATAAAGGCTTTACAAGGCTGGGCAAGCAGGGCGAATTTTAAAGACTTTGAGCTACTTTTTACTAGCAAGACTGATCTAAACGAACAGCGAAAAACGCCTTGGATAAAGGGACAAAGTTTAGGCGATTTTCTAAGCAGTGATGCTAGTAGCACCATCGAGGGCTACGAGCCTCCAAAACGCGCATATATAAAATTAAAAGGATGATAAATGCCAGAAGATAATGAAATTAATCTAGAACAAGACCTTGAAGATGGCATTTTAACAGCAGTTCAAACAGAAAAAAAATCAAGCAAAAAGCTTAGTGACGATGATCTTGATGATAATGAAAAAAAGGTGCTCGTCCACTCAAATCTTGATGATGCTGCTGTTGGACAGGTTATTGAGATAAAAGAAGACTTTGCTAAGACGCGTTTTCGAGCTACAAAAGATATGGCTTATGATCCTGAGGGCTTGGTTTTTAATGCTTTTGTCTATACAGCAGCTAGCTGGGCGGCACAGCTTGCGATAAATAAAGAGTTTTTAATCACAGCGTCGTCAAAATGTAATTTTCTCTCACCTATCAAAGTCGGCGATTTTGTCAATTTTGAAGCGAACGCTTTTTTTAGCGAGAGCAAAAAACAAGAAGTAAAAGTAACTGGCTATGTCAACGAAATACAGGTATTTGACGGCTCTTTTGCGGTGCTAATTTTAGAAGATCACATCTTAAGAATTCAAAAGCGTCAAGTAGAAAAACAAGCCAAAGAAAGCAGAGATTTAAGAGCAGGTCAAAACGCCGCCGCAAATGCAAATTGAATTTTATGAAGTATTGAATTTTATAAAATACTGAATTTTATAAAATTCAGTTTTGCGTAATTTATGTAAATAAAAGTGAATTTTATAAAATTCAAGCCTTTATATCCAAAACATTTTGAAGTAAATTTAGCACATTTTCACCTTGTGTCTTAGTGGCGTCCATGACCTTTGCAGCAGCGCTTGTGGCAAGCTGGGCATCTACTTTTTGTGTGCTTAGTTTGGCGACATCCACGCTTTCATTTGTTGGCACATAAGGTGTGAAATTACCGATAGAATCTACCATTTTTTTCTCCTTTTTATAAAATTTTGTAGGTAAAATTATAGGATTTTTTTTATAAAATTTGCTTAAAATTCATCTTTTTTTCGCAAAAATACAGCAAAGCGTGGCTTTTTATTTTTAGTTAAATTTTGATATTTATATGTGATTATATCGCTTTTTTGAAGCTTTGCGTCTCCAAAACCTGAGCCGATTTTAAAAGTAATTTTGCTGTTTAAATCCTGACACAAAACACTTCCAATAGCGTTTATATCATCTTTTCGTGGCTTTATTTTTAGCACTTTACATTCGCTGTCTTTGAATTTTTTAAGCTTTAAAATGCTATTTTGACGACCGTGCTTATAAGGCGCATTAGGGTCGCGAACTACGATTCCTTCGCCACCACCTGCTGTTATTTGCTCTAAAAAAGTAAAAGCATCTTCTGTTTTTAAAATGGGTTTTTGCTCGATTATTACAATATTTGTGGCGTTTTGTTCGCTTAAAAATTTTCTAAGTGGTGCAAGGCGAGATTCTAAATTGCCGCTAAAATCAGGGCTGTCAAAAATCATGTATTTTATGGTCTGCCAGCGCTCATCGCAGTTTTTTACTATGCTTGAAATATTCTCAAAATCACCTTTTTTGGTGTAAAGCTCGCCATCAAGCGCAAAAGGTGGCAATTTTTCTAAAAAACTTTTTGGTGCGCAAAATGCCTTGTTTTGGCGAGATTTCAAGCTTTTGCCATCCCAAATGGCTCGCACGCCATCATACTTTTCGCTCATCACCCAGCCAGATAAATCCCTATTATCGTAGGTTTTAAGTAGCATCGCAGAGTTTAGAAAAAGCGTGCTAAACAACAATAAAAGTATTTTTTTCATTTTTTGCCTTTGAATTTTTTAAAATTTTGTGGCGTTTTAAACTGCAACGAAGTTGAATTTTATGAAATTTTATAAAATTCACTTTGAATTTTATAAAATTGCTTTAAATTTTTTGCGCCACAAAACCACGATCAAAACCTGCTAAATCTTTATAAAATTCACTCTTAAAGCCAAATTTTTCTAGCTCGATTTCTAAGGATTTTTGTTGGTCATACCCCATTTCGCAGCACAAAAACTGCGTGGCTGTAGCACTTTGTTTGATAATTTCTTTTAAAATTTCATCGCCTTTTTCGCCACCAAAAAGGGCGATTTTTGGCTCAGCTAAAACCCAAGCATCAAGCTTATAATCATTTGCTATATAAGGCGGATTTGAGACGATTATATCAGCTTTTGGTGGCAGATTTTCTAGCAAATTGCTTTTAAAAAATTCAATATTTTCTGCGCCTAAATTTTTGGCATTTTCTTTGGCAATTTCTAGTGCATTTTCGCTGATGTCGCTTGCAATTATCTTGGCATTTTTTAAAGCAAGTGCTAGACTAATGGCGATTATTCCGCTGCCGGTGCAAACATCAAAAATCACTGGATTTTTCATATTTTTAGCGACTTCTAGCGATTTTTGTACCAAAATTTCAGTCTCAATTCGTGGGATTAAAACCTTAGAATTTACCTTGAATTTTCTGCCTAAAAACTCGCAGCTAGCAAAAATATATTCAAGCGGTTCGCCGTTTTTGTATCTATTACAAACTTTAGAAAATTCAAAAAATTCACTCTCATTTATTTCATCTTTTAAGAATAATTTCTCAAAACTAAGCCCTAAAATTTCGCATAAAATTTTTCTAGCGATATTTGGCTTTAAGCCTGAATTAGCAATGATTTGCGAGATTTTCATTTTTCTAGTGCTGTGATTCTTTCAAACAAGCTTGGATGGCTGTGATAAACAAGGCTAAAAAGCGGATGAGAGAGCGGAAAAGCTTTATTTTCGCTGCCTAGTTTTTTAAGCGCTGAAATCATCATTTTAGCGCTAGTTTGACCAGCGCCAAAGCTATCTGCGCCAAACTCAGCCCTGCGAGAAAGTGCGCTTAATAAAGGCATAAAAAATGCTGATAAAATAGGCGCAAAAAGCAAGAAAAATATCAGCAAGGCAATAGGCGTATCACCAAGTGCTAAAATGCCGTAAAATTCGTAGTTTAAAACGCCTAAAATCGCAAAAAATATGAAAAGCATGACGCTCATAAAAATTATATTTTTTACTAAATCTTTGTGCTTAAAATGTCCTAGCTCGTGTCCTAAAACTGCGATTATTTCATCTTTGCTAAGCTTATTTATAAGCGTATCAAAAAGCACCACGCGTTTTGTAGCACCAAGTCCGCCAAAATACGCATTTAAGCGATTATCTCGCTTGCTAGCATCCATTACAAAAACACCGCTGCTTTTAAATCCACAAGCTTCAAGTAGCGATAAAATCGAGCTTTTAAGCTCTCCATCATCAAGTGGCGTCATTTTGTTAAAAAGTGGAGCGATTATGGTTGGATAAATGAGATTTACTAGCAAAATTATGCTAAAGCAAATCGCAAAAGCCCACAGCCACCAAAGGCTGAAATAAGTGTAACAAAAGGCAAAAATCATAGCCCCCAAAGCACCAAAAACTGCTAGCATAATAAGGCTTTTTATATTATCAATTATAAAAATTTTTGCTGTAATTGTGCTAAAACCAAGCTTTTTATCCAGCACGAATTTTTCATAAATATCAAGAGGTAGCGCAATAATAGCATTTATCAGTAAAAAGCAGGTAAATAGCGCAATTTGCGAACTTTGCCCATCACTCTCAAAAATAATTTTTAAAAAATTCAAGCCTAAAAATAGCCAAAATAACAGCACAAAAAAGCTATAAATTAGACTAAAAATTTTAAATTTTAATTTTTCTAGCGTAGCTGTGGCAGCGTTTTTAAACTCATCATCATTTAAAATCACGCTTTTGCCATCTTTTCTAGCCTTTACAAAGCGTAGTTCTAGCGTATGCAAAACCAGCTCAAATAGCGTATATATCGCATATAAACTTATTAAAATATAAAGCATTTTTTACCTTAAAAAATTATCATAAAAACTTGAAATAAAGACAATAAAAATTATAAATGGAATTATGTATTTTACATACCAAAACCAGAAATTAACTACTTTAGCGTGATTTTGACTGCCTCTTAAAATCTCTTCTTTTGCCTCATCTTTTAAAACCCAGCCCACAAAAATCGCACAAAATAGCGAAGTAAGCACAAAGAAAATCGTAGCCGAAATGCTATCAAAGGCATCAAAAATATTTTTACCAAAGATTGTAATGCTAGAAAATTCACTTGTGGCTAAAGCGCAAGGCACATTACCAAGCACAAAAATTGTGCCTAAAGTGAGCAAAATACAGCTTTTTCTAGATAATTTAGTTTTTTCTTCAAGTGTTGTAATGATAGCTTCGTAAATCGGCAATGATGTAGTAAGCGCTGCAAATAAAAGCAGAGTAAAAAACGCAATTGCTACAAATGAGCCAGCATACATATGTGAAAACACAATTGGCAGACTTTTAAAAACTAGATTTGGTCCAGCATTTGGCTCTATGCCAAAGGTAAAAAGCGATGGAAATATCATAAATCCAGCCACGACAGCAATTGCTGTGTTTAAAATGCCGGTGTAAAAAGCAGTTTTAACCAAGCTTTCATCTTTTTGCACAAAGCTTGAAAGCGTGATAATCGTGGCAAATCCAAGGCTTAAAGCAAAGAAAACTTGTCCTAAAACATCTATAAAAAGCTTGATGCTTATCTTGCTAAAATCAGGCGTAAGATAGTAAATCGTGCCTTGCCAAGCACCTGGTAAGGTAAGATTTCTAGCTACCATAGCAAGCATTAGCAAAAAAAGCAAAGGCATTAGATATTTTGCTGCAATTTCTAAGCCCTTAACCGCACCAGCCCTTAAAATAAAGTAGTTAATCACCACAAAAATCATCGTAGCAATGCTAATTGCTAGTGGCGAGTTATTTATGTGTTTTTCATAAAATTCAGCCGTGATGCTTGCGTTAATCACACCGCTGCTTAAATCTAAATTGCCAACAACTATATTGTAAATATAATCAATCACCCAGCCGCCAATAACCATATAATAAGCCATAATGCCAAAAGCGCCAATTAAGCCCAAATAGCCAACAATTTGCCAAGCTTTGTTTATCTTTTTGCCCTCTGCATTGCCAGCAAAAGAATCCACTGAGTTTGTGTGAGCGCGTCTGCCGATGGCATTTTCTACCAAAAGCATAGGCACACCGATGACAAACATCGCAATAATAAATACTAAAACATACGCTCCACCGCCGTTTTGTCCTACTAAATAAGGAAAACGCCAAGTCGCCCCAAAGCCCACAGTAGCTCCAGCAACTGCTAAAATGTATGTAAAACGAGAAGACCAATGCTGTCTAGCCATTATTATCCTTTGAATTTTATAAAATTATTTATTTAAATTATGTGTGATTTCAAGCACGGCAAAATACTCATGTTCTAAAATCGCAAGCTCGCCTTTTTTATCCTCAAGCTCTTCAAATAGCTTTTGAAGTCCTATTTCTTGATAAATTTTTGGATCGCTTAGAGCGTGATTTAGCTCATCTATGCGCTTTTCAATAGCTTCGATTTTTTCTGGGTGTTTGTCTAAAATTTGCTGTTCTTTATAGCTTAATTTTGTTTTAGTTTTTGGGGCTGAATTTTTTGAATTTTGCGCTGCATCATTTGCTAAATCTGTTTTTGAATTTTCTAAAATTTGTGAATTTAAGCCAAGCTCATTTTCAATTTCTTTAATTTGCTTTAATTCTTCTTCGTAGTCTAAATACTCGCTATATTCCATCACAAGCTGAGAAATTTTGCCATTTTCATATGCCCAAAGCTTATTTGTGATTTTATCTATAAAATATCTATCGTGACTAACGATTAAAATCGCACCTTCAAAGCTAAGTAAATATTCTTCTAAAATATTGATTGTAGCGATATCAAGGTCGTTTGTCGGCTCATCGAGGATTAAGCAATCATATTCTTTTGTAAAAAGCTGAGCTAAAGCTAGGCGGTTTTTTTCACCACCGCTTAAAATACTAACAGGTTTGTCTAAAAATTCTTTTGGAAATAAGAAATTTTTAAGATAGCCATAGACATGCATACTGCGACCTTTTACGCTTATATGATCGCCGCCGTTTGGGCAGAAGTTTTCTATTAGGCTTTTACTCTCATCTATATTTGAGCGATTTTGGTCAAAATAGCCGATTTTTATATCGCCTTTTTTTAGCACTCCGCTATCGGCTTCTATTTGCCCTAGAAGTATTTTTAAAAGTGTGCTTTTGCCAGAGCCATTTGGTCCAACTATGCCAATTCTTTCACCTTGAAGCACGCGCGCACTAAAGCCTGTAAAAAGCACTTTATTATCCATGCTTTTAGCTAGATTTTCACACTCAAAAAGCATTTTTTTGCGGTTTTGATTAAGTCCGCCTTGAGTAAAGCTTTTTTGTGCACGTTCTAATTCTAATTTTACTTTGCGAATCACACCAGGATTTTTCTTAGCTTGTTCGCGCATAGCAAGAATTCTTTCTTTGCGACCTTCATTTCGTTTTAGGCGACCTTTGACGCCACGGCGTAGCCACTCTTCTTCTGCTTTTAATTGTTTTAAAAGCGTTTCTTGGCTTTTTAACGCACTTGCTAAAATCTCTTCTTTTTTTACCAAATAATTTGCGTATCCGCCATCAAAAAATGTAAGTTTGCCATTTTCAAGCTCAACTGAGCGAGTGGCGATATTGTCAATAAAATATCTATCGTGGCTAATAAAAACCATTGTTTGATTGCTAGAAAGTAGTAAATCTTCTAAATATCGCACCATATAAACATCAAGGTGGTTTGTAGGCTCATCAAGCAAAAGTATATCTGGCTTTTTTAAAATTAATGCTCCAAGTGCGATTTTACGCACTTCTCCGCCACTTAGCGAGCCAATAAGTCTGTTTTCATACTCACGCAAAGCAAAGCTATCAAGCAGTCTTTCAAGCTTGTTTTCTATATTCCAGCCGTCCTTACTCTCAATAAATTTTGCCAGTTGATCGTGGCGAGCGTGAATTTCTTTATTTTCTGGCTCTTTGCTAATTTTAAGCAAAAGTTCTTCATATTCATTTCTGGCATCATAAATTTCTTTAAGCTCTTTTTTTAGCGCAGTTCGCACACTCATTGTATCATCAAAACTAGGTTTTTGACTTAGCATGCCTACACTAATGCTATTTTGTGTGATGACTTTGCCATTATCTGGGGCTAATAAGCCAGAAATAATTTTCATCAATGTGCTTTTGCCATCACCATTTTTGCCGATAACTGCGATACGCTCTTTTGGGGCAATACCGAAATTTACGCTATCAAGCACGATTTTTTCATTAAAACGTTTGCTTACATCAATTAGATCGATTAACGCCATTTTTGCCCCTTTCATTTTTTTTGTAAAAAATTCGCAGATTATAGCTTTTTTTGCTTTAATCTGTGCTAAATTTTGCTAAAATTCTGCACATGGAAAATTTAAAAAATTCAAAAAATTCAAACAAAGAATTAAATCTAAAAAGCTTGGCTTTGCCCATTTTTGTTGATATGCTTTTAAAGTCATTAAGCGTTACAATTAATGTTTTTATGGTATCTCACGTGGATGTTTTGCTAGTGGGTGCAATGTCTGCTGGAAATCAAATTTTTACTCTTTTTATCACAATTTTTAGCTTTTTATCAATCGGCTGTTCAGTCGTAGTAGCCCAAAGTTTAGGCGCAAAAAATTTAAATCTAGCCCTAAGGGCAATTCACATTAGCATCACATTTAACGCATTTTTAGGACTTATTAGCACGGCTTTTATATTTTTCTTTACAAAAGAAGTTTTATATCTTCTAAATGTCCCAGAAGATATTATAATGCATTCTTATGATTATTTACACTATATGTGTTTAGCACTATTTTTAGCTAGTGTGGGAGTAGTTTTGGCTAGTATTTTGCGTGTAAAAAATATGGCAAACTATATTGTAATCGTCTCTTGTGTAGCTAATTTTATAGTAATTTGTGGTAATGCTTATGTTCTTGGTTTTTTGGGCTTTTTAGGACTTAGAGACACGCCACTTGGGCTTAAAGAAATCGGCATAGTAGCGATAATTGCTCATTTTAGCGGACTTGTTTTGCTGATTTATTTTTTGATTAAAAAAGCAAAAATTCATATTCATTTGGGCTTATTTTTTAAATTCACACTTGAAATCGTGGGCAAAATCCTAAAAGTTGGCTTGCCAAGTGCTGGTGAAAACTTGCTTTGGATAGGGCAATATATGGTTGCTTTTTCTTTTGTTGGGCTTTTAGGGGCTGCAAATCTTAGCGTTCAAAGCATTTATTTTCAAATTAGCATTTATATTTTTCTTATTTGCACCTCAGTTTCTATGGCTTGTGAAGTTATCGTGGGGCATTTAGTAGGTGCTAGAAAATTTGATGAAGCATATGAAAAGGCATTTTATGCCCTTAAAATCGGCGTTGGAACAGCGTGGATTATAGTTTTTAGCTTTTGGGTTTTTAAAGAAAATATTATGAATCTTTTTGATTTAAATGATGAAATAAAAAATATCATGCGCCCACTTTTTACACTTTCACTTATACTTGAGACTGGGCGTGGATTTAATATAATTATGGTAAATTCACTTCGTGCCACCGGCGATGCGAGATTTCCATTTATTATGGGAATTATTTTTATGTGGGGCGTGAGTTTGCCAGTTGGCTACATTTGCGGAATTAGTTTAGAATACGGCATTGTAGGCATTTGGGCTGGATTTTGCGTAGATGAGTGGTGCAGGGCAATTGCTAACACTTGGCGCTGGAAAAGCCGCAAATGGCAAAGTAAAGTATTGGTTTAAAAATCCTAGAATTCCACGCAATTCTAGGATTTAATCATTTTTACATTGCACTAGCAACAGTGCTAATGCCAAAAATAGCCCACAAAGTAGGTGAAGTCGCAATAGCTACTATTATTAGTAGCCACGCAATAATTGCTACAATTAGTGAGCCAGTTTTCTTAATAACCTTGTATGTAGCAAAAGCTGCCAGCAAAATCGCAAGCGGCACAAAAACAATAGCAAGGACAAAAATTCCAATTATCGCAAAAACAATTGCTAGAATTCCAGCAAGATTTGAACTTTGATTGACAACAATCACTTTTGGTTGATTTTCCATTTTTTCTCCTTTTTTTAATGGTTTTTATCTTTTGTAAAATTCAGTTAAAATTCTATAACTAGCTTCTGTTTTGTTTCCATCTATAATTTCAAATATATCTCTTGGGCGTTCTATGCTACCATCTGGCTTTATGATGAAGTTCATTTCACGGATTGCGCTTTTGATAGCCTTTGGCTTGATCGGGGATTCTTTTGGCTTTTCTATGCTTAAAAATCCTGTGCCTATTCTATCCCTACTAGCTAGCGTTAGCACCTCATCTTGATAGCCAAAAACTCCAGCAAAATTACTAGGCAAGCTTTTTAAAGGCCAAAAGCCCCTTTTAGTTTCTTCTACACCAGCTGCCTTTAAAGCTTCTAAAATGCCATTATTATCGCACTCAGTCATATTTCTAGCATTAGCCTTGCAATTATCCATTGAAATTTTTAGAATTTCATCATAGCTAAGAGTCTTTGTAAAGCTTTTTTCTAGCTTTTCTTGTAATCTAGCTATTGCTTGGTCGCGGTCTTTTTTATTTTTTTCTATTGCGTTTTTTAGGGCTTCATCATAGTTTTTTACGCTTTGATTATAGCGCTGCATCGCTTCATTGTATTTATTTTCTAGCTTGTCATTGCGAACTTTGATTTGGTCGCTGTTTTCATCGCAAGTTACTTTAACAGCTTTTAATCCATCTTTGCTTACATCTTCGTATTTTACATTTTTACAAATTTTAGAGCCTTCAATCGCCGCACCTATGGTCATTGTATCAAGCCCACGCAAAGTAGAATTTTTTACCTTTTCTACATTTTCATTACCACAAGCGACAAAAATACTTGCCGCCACACTTAAAAGCAGAATTCTTGCTTTCATTTTTCTCCTTTTATTTTTGATTTTAACTTATTATAATAAGTTGATTTGATATTATATAAGATTTAAAATTAAAATTAACTTATAATAATAAGGTAATTTTAATGCTAGATGAAGATAAAGTTCAACAAGCTTATAAAATAATAGGTCAAAATGTCGCCAAAGCACGAAAAGAACGCAAAATTTCGCAACTTGCTCTTAGTCTTGAAATGGGATATAAATCAGTTAGCGTGATAAGTTTTGCCGAAATTTGCCTAAAAGGTGCGCATTTTAACATTGCTCATTTGTTACAAATAGCAAAAATTCTTGATGTGCCCTTTGTTTCGCTATTTGAAGGCGTTGATGAGTTTTTAGACATAAACTAGAATTCTTGTTATAATTGCGCTTATGAAATTTTATGAATTTGAGATAAAAATACTTAAAAAACCTGTAAAATACCTGCGCCTAAAAGTAGCTAAAAACGGCGATATTTCGCTAAATTTACCACTTCACACTAGCGAAAAATTCGCACTAGAATTCTTAAATAAAAACCTTGCTTGGCTACGAAAAATCAAAGCAAAAATCAGCGCAAAACCAGCAAAAAATGAAAACGAAGTAGAATTCTTAGGTCAAACCTACACTCTAAATATAGATAAAAACGCAACCCTAGTAAATATAGAAAATTCACTCATCACAGCACCTTCAAAACTAGAATTCCGCCGTTTTTGCGATAATAAAATCAAAGAGCTCTTAAACGCTTCCATTTCACACTTTGCGCCACTTATCAATCGCCCTATAAATCACATTAGCTTTAAGCACATGCGCACTCGCTGGGGCAGCTGTAACCACAAAAAAGGCTATATAAATCTAAACTTAAATCTCATTGCAAAAAAAAGAGAATTCATTGAATATGTCGTGCTTCACGAACTTGCTCATCTAGTTTATCCACATCACAAAAAAGAATTTTATGATTTAATTGAAAGTTTTATGCCAGATTATAAAATTCGCATAAAAAATACAGAAAATTCACAATTTTAGCAAGTTTTTTTGCTAAAATTTAGGCTAAGATTTTACAAGGAGTGACAAATGGCAAACGGAATTAACTCAAGTTTTGGCTACCAAGCGAATTATTATGATCCAAGCGCAATGGTAGCAAACAATCAAAGTCAAGCTGCACAAGCTATGCAAACACAGGTAAATACTCAGCAAACCAGTGTAATGCAAAGCAATAATAGTAATCAAACTGGGACTAGCACCAGCGATCAAAGCAAAAATAGCTCTTTGAATTTTCCAACTAGAAATGCTGGTCAAATCAATACTTTAGCAGAAAATTTAAGACAAATAAATACTGCTGTGCAAACTGGTGTTTTAAATGGCATAAATCCAAATCTAGCCCAAAATATCGCACTTGCAAATATGAGTGCAGCACAAAGCTCTAATAATTCTTCGAATTTTTTAAACTCGCAAAATAGCAATATGCTAAGCACTACTAATTTACAAAATAATTTGCAAAATACGCAATATATGCAAAATATTTTGAATACTCAAAATATGCAAAATGCTCAAAACGCTCAAAATACCACAACAGCGATGGCGCAAGGTGTTCAAAATGTTTTTAACAATATGCAAAATGCTATGTTTAACAGCACACAAAATGCTCAAAACGCTCAAAATTTAATGAGCACAAATCCAGCTCTTAGTGCTACTTTAAATTTCAATCAAAGTAGTGCACTTAATGCATCTTTACCTATAAATGCACTTACGAATTTTACAAATGCTATGGCAAATGCTTTCCCAAATCTTAATGGTGCAAATGCTAACGCTAATGCGAATTTAAGTGCTCAAAACACTCAAGCTATTGCGCAAAACCAAACTACACAAAATAACCAAACTGTGCAAAATAATCAAAATGCCAACCAAAATATGCAAAGCCAAAATCCACAAAATATGGTAAATCAAATTAGACAGCAAATGAATATGCTAGGTAGTGGCATGGCCCAAGTACAAAATCCTGCAGCTTTTTTTAATCCACTTGCGTAAGCTAATTTAAAGCCAAAGCCCTTTTTAATGGCTTTGGCTTTAAAATTTTCTCTACTTCTTTTTAATAAATCTTTTGAATTTTATGAAAATATATGAAAACATTTAAATTTTATAAAATTTAGCCTTGAATTTTATAAATGAATTTTATGAATTTTAATAATTTTAGCGATTTTTAGCAAAATACTCATCAATACCATTTGCAATGCCAGTAGCTAAGCGGTCTTGGTATTTAGAATTTGCGATTTTTTGGCTCTCATCTGGGTGCGAAATGTAGCCGATTTCTATTAGCACCGCTGGCATCAACGCTCCTACAAGTACCCAAAACGGCGCTTCTCTAACCCCACCATCGCTTACTTTATAGCTACTTCGCACGCTTTTTAGCAAGGCACTTTGCATATCAATTGCTAGTTTATTGCTAGCGATGATTTTTTCTCTATTTAGAAAATTCAAAAAGCTAATTTTTGTAAAATAGTTCATCTCATCAGTATCGGCTTTGTTTTCAAGGTTTGCCGCATCCATGCTGCGTTCTGAGCGTGACGGACTTAAAAAGAAAGTTTCAATTCCATTCATTGTCTTTGCTTTTGTGGCATTTGGCGCAGCATTTGCGTGGATTGAGATGAAAAGATGAGCGTTTTTATCATTAGCAAAGCTGGTGCGATTTCTAAGCTTGATAAATCTATCATTTGAGCGAGTAAAATACACCTTATATCCACGCTCTTTTAAAATATTTGCCGTTTTTTTGCTTACACTTAGCACTATATTTTTTTCATAAAGCTTGTTATTGCTTGATTTTGCGCCTACATCATCGCCGCCGTGACCAGGGTCAAGCACGATAACCTTACTTGAACGCTCTTTTTTACTTAGTTTGCCGCTACTATTTGTGCTATTGCTAGCTGTGCTATTAGATGATTTTTCTAGCAAATTAGCAGGAATTCCTAAAATCTCTTTTTCTTCTTTTGCTATTTTTTCATCTTGCTTTTTTTCTTGTTTTTTTTCTTTTTCTTGCCTGGCTGCTTTTTGATCTTGTTTAGTAAATGTAATTACATCATTATCAATTTTTGCCAGCACTTTTGTTTTACCATTATCTTCAAAGACAATACGAACTTTATTTATATCACTTTGTGCAATGCGGATTTTATCGCTTATGCTACCGCTTATAGCTTGAGCTTTTAGACCTAAAGTAGCACTTATATCAAAGACATTTTTATAAGCTTCTTTATGATCAAGTGTAAAATATTTTAGATTTTTTTCATCAAGATTCTTATTTAATTTTACTATAAACTCACTTTTATTTTTTGTGATTTTTGTAACTCTAGGCAGGGTTGAATTTTCTGAATTTTCTGAAACTTTTGAATTTTCTGAAACTTTTGAATTTTTTGAATTTTCTGAATTTTTTGCTTTTTTATCTGTCGCAGTTGATTTTTTTGAATTTTTTGAATTTTCTGAATTTTCTGAAACTTTTGAATTTTCTGAT
>CALEHZ010000288.1 GCA_937875715.1 uncultured Campylobacter sp.
TAAGCCAAATTTTATAAAAACTGAATTTTATGAAAACTGAATTTTATAAAATTCATAAAATTCAAAGCAAATTTTATAAACTAAATAATAAACCCAGAGCCTAAAACCTGCTCGTTTTCATTATAAAAACAAGCAAGCTGCCCTTTTGCTACGCCAAAAGCTGGAGTTTTTAGGCTCACATCCACGCCGCCAAGCTCGTTTTTGCAAATCACAGCTGGCAGTGGCACACTGCGGTAGCGGATTTTTACAAGACAAGAAAATTCATCTTTATCTGTAAAATTGTTGAAATTTTTTGTTTTAAAAAATTCACAGCCTAGTTCATCACGCAAACCAACGGTTATTTCATTATTTGCGCTATCAATCTTACTTACAAAATGTGGCTCGTGAGCGCCATCAACGCGAAAGCCCTTGCGCTGACCGATAGTATAGCGCGCGTAGCCCTCGTGAGTGCCGATAGTTTTGCCACTTGCGTCTTTTACGATGCCTGGCTTAAAGGTGTTAAAATGACGCTCCAAAACATCAATATAAGAATTTTGCACAAAACAAATCTCGCTACTTTCGCTTTGCGTGGCAAGACTAGCGATTTGTGGGTAGCTTAAAGCCATTTTTTTCACATCAGTTTTTAGCCACTCTCCAAGTGGAAAAATAATGCGTGAAAGCATCTCGGGCTCAATGTTAGCAAGAAAATAGCTTTGGTCTTTGCTTTTATCAACCGCACTTTTTAAAAGATTATTTTCAATTCTAGCATAATGTCCAGTGGCGATTTTTTCGCAGCCAAGGCTCTTAGCAAAGTCCCAAAGTGCGCCAAATTTTATTAGACGATTACAATGCGCGCATGGATTTGGCGTAATTCCAGCCTTGTAGCTATCCACAAAAAGATCATAAACTTCTTTTTTAAACTGCTCTCTTAAATCCAAAATATGCGTTTTTATACCAAAAAATTCACCCACTTTTATTACATTTTCTATGTTTTTTTCGTGATATCCTGGGCGGTCGTGAAGCAGCATGTAGCAGCCCTCGACCTCGCATCCGGCGTCTTTTAGTAGCTTTACGCACATAGAGCTATCCACGCCCCCACTCATCGCTAGTAATACCTTCATCTTTTGCCTTTGTTTTATTTTGATTTTATTAAAAAATATTAAATTTCTAGTTAGTAAATTTTTGATAAATAGCAAATAACTAGGT
>CALEHZ010000289.1 GCA_937875715.1 uncultured Campylobacter sp.
TGGCAAAGTATCAATTAAGCTCTTTATATAAGCATTTGCGCCATTTTTGTCATTTTTGTCATAAAAAAGCTCTTTTAGACGAACCGTGCCTAGATTAAGAGAAAGTGTGTGCGTGATTTTGCCGTTTTCAAGCTTGGCTAGTTCAGTGCTGCCGCCGCCGATATCTACGCATAAAGCATCGCTCATATTTGGCAGCAAATTCAAAGCAGCGACTGCGCCATAAAAAGCTTCATTTTGCCCAGAAATTATGCGTAAATTTATGCCTAATTCATTTGAAATTCTTTTTACAAAATCTTTGGCATTTGGGGCATCACGAAGTGCTGAAGTGCCACCAGCAATGATTTTACGGACTTTATAAAGTCTAATATAGTTTTTAAACTCGCTTAATGCGTTTGCTACTTCATCCATAGCAGCTTGCTGTAAAATGCCGCCGTTTTCGTATGCGCCATGTCCTAAGCGAACCTTTGCTTTATACTCGCGTAAAATAAAAAATCCAAGTCTGCTTGTTCGCTCAAAAATCGCCATTCTAACGCTATTTGAGCCAAGGTCAATGATTGCTGTTCGCTTTGGCATTTTTTTCCTTTAATTTATTTTTAAATAAAAACTAGCAATACTGCCGTTTTTGCCATCTTTTCTATTTTTTATGTCAATTTTTGCTCCAAGTGCATCGGCTGCATTTTTGGCTAAAAATAGTCCTAAGCCACTGCCGCCAGCTTTGCCGTATCTTTTAAAAGGGGCGAAAAGATCCTTGCTTTCATCTATTCCGCAGCCTTCGTCGCTGATGTGAATCTCAAAGGTATTAAGTAGAAGTTTTGAGCTAACTAAAATATTTGCGCCGTCTGGCGAGAATTTTATAGAATTTTGTAAGAAATTTTGCACAATATGCGTAAAAAGTGTGGTTTGGATATTTATTTTTAGCTCATTTGGTTTTAGGCGAGTGATTATTTTTATTTTTCTTTCTCTGGCTAAAGAGGCAAAATTGTGGCAGATATTATCTAAAAATTCAGTTATATCTACCTTTGTAGGCTTTTCAAACTGCGCTGCTTCGCCTCTGCCGATTTCTAAAATTGAGCTAACCATTTTATTCATTTGATCTATGCTTATATTATTTTGCTTTAAAGCCTCGATATATTGCTCATTTGAGCGTTCTTTTAGCATGGTCACTTCGTTTTTGGTTTTCATCACAGCAAGAGGTGTTTTAAGCTCATGTGCTGCGCCTATAAACAGCTCTTTTTGGTATTTGCTAAATCCTTGAATGCGCTCTATTAGGCGGTTTATGCTATTTGCAAGTGGTTCAAATTCGCTTGGAAACTGCGTGCTCTCAACGCCTTTTAAAAAATTCTCATTTAATTTTGAGAGTCTTAAAGCAAGTGAGCGAATCGGTAAAAGCAAAATTCTAGATAAAAATAAAGCATAAAATAAAATTAAAAAAATCGCTGTGGCATTGATAAAAATGATATTTGAGAGAATTTGATCTACAATTTTGCTATATTCTTTTGTGCTTTTTTCTAAAAGCAAAGAGCCAAATTTCGTAGGATAGTGAAGACTAAGTTCAGTTTTATCATCGTTATAAGAAAACTGGGCTTTTTTGATTTTTACATCTAGGGCTTGAAGTTTGATGTTTTCTGGGCGTAATTGTCCTATTTGCTCTTTTGTAAAATGCTCTAAACGCTTAGCTTCATTTGTAAGGCTTAAAGCGACATTTTCAAAGATTGAAATCTCAATGTAATGGTATAAAATGACTGAAAATATTACAATTAGCATAGCACCAGCGCTTGCTAATTGTAATACAAATCTAGCTCTTAGGCTTTTTTGGGAAAGCAAAATCTATATCCACGGCGACGAACTGTTTCTATTGTAGAAATTCCAAGCGGCTTGTCCATTTTTTGGCGAATTTGATTGATTGCTACTTCTATCACATTTGGAGTTACGAGCTCTGGTTCTTCCCAAATAGCGTCTAGTAGCTGTTCTTTGCTAACTATTTGATCGCTGTGGCGAGCAAGGTGGGTTAGCACCTCAAAAGGCTTGCCTTTTAGTTCTATTTCTTTGCCAAGATATATGATTTTTTCTTCATCAGGGTCAATTATAAGATCATCGATTTGAATCGTGCTAGTGCCACCAAAGCGAAGTCTAGCCTCAAGTCTAGCTACAAGCACACCAAAATCAAAAGGTTTTTTAATATAATCATCAGCGCCAGCTTTAAGCGCTGCTATTTCGCTTTGCGGGTCATCTTTTGCTGAGAGCATCACAACTGGAGTGCGTGGGTTTTTGCGCTTTACAACCTCGATTAGCTCGATGCCATCGCCATCGCCAAGCATCCAATCACAAAGCACTAAATCATAATTGCGAATTCCTATATAATACTCAGCGTCTTTGTAATTTTCGCTAGTATCTGTTTGAAATCCACACTCGCTAAGACCTGCTAGCATAGTTTGATTTAGAGTTGATTCATCTTCTACTACTAGAATTCTCATTAACTTTCCTTGAAATTAAAATTGAGTTGTAATTCTAGCATAAAATTTAAGGAAAAATTCAATTTTTTTTAAATTTATTTTAAAATTTTTTTTAGAAAATTTTAAGAGTAGGGTTTTGAATTTTTTAAAATTTCATTGAATTTTTTAAAATTTTATTGAATTTTTTAAAGCTACTGAATTTTTTAAAAT
>CALEHZ010000290.1 GCA_937875715.1 uncultured Campylobacter sp.
TGAATTTTTTAAACTAAGCTAGTTTGAATTTTTTAACTAAGTTTGCTGAATGAATTTTATAAAATTCAGTTTTGAATTTTATGGAATTTTATGGATTTTATAAAATTCAGTTTTGAATTTTATAAACTGCAACTAATTTGAATTTTTTAGAATTTTTTAAAGAATTTTTCTAGCCAAGTGCTAGTTTTAAAATCTTACAAAAGCATCGCTGCAAGATAATTTTACCAGCACTTTTGGCTAATTTATATTACATATAAAGTCCGCCATTTACTTTTAGCGTCTCACCTGTAATATAGCTAGAATGGTCACTTAGCAAAAACGCCACCGCATCAGCGATCTCGCCAGGTCGTCCAAAGCGTGAAAGTGGGATGTTTTCACAATATTTATTCTTAATATCATCGTTTAATTTTTCTGTCATTGCTGTTTCTATAAAGCCTGGCGTAACGCAGTTATAGCGGACATTTCTAGCAGCACCTTCTTTAGCAAAGCTTTTGCTCATCGCTATCATTCCGCCTTTGCTAGCTGCGTAGTTTGCCTGCCCTGCGTTGCCCATTTCACCGACTATTGAGGCGATATTTACAACAGCGCCAAAGCGTTTTTTGCTCATTATTTTTAGTGCCTCACGGCAGCCAAAAAACGCTGATTTTAGATTTGCATCAATCACGCCTGTAAAATCACTCTCGCTCATGCGAAGCGCTAGTTTATCATTTGTGATTCCTGCGTTATTTACGATATAAGCTAGCTCGCCGTCAGTTTCAGTAATGATTTTTATAGCCTCGCTCCAGCCCTTTTCATCACTTGCATCAAATTTAATTGTAGCTACTTCTTTGCCTCTGGCAATTAGCTTTGCAGCTAGTTCGTCAGCTGGTTTTGGATCGCTTCTATAGTTTATCCACACCTTTAAGCCCATATCTGCTAGATTTTCAGCAATACTTGCGCCTATTCCACGACTTGCTCCTGTGATTAGGACATTTTTGCCTGTAAAGTTCATTTTCATCTCCTTGATTAAATTTAAAGCTCTAAAACAACGCTTCGTTCATTACTTTTGGGATCTGTAAATCCATCAGTTTTAACACGCTTGCTGCGACATTTGCTAGTCCGCCGCCTTTCATTTGAAATTTGCGATTATCATCAGTAATCACAAAACAAAACACATCAAAAGTAGTGTGATTTGTAAGTGGCTCACCTGTTTTTGAGCGTAGAGCCTCGCAGTTTCCATGATCGCTGATTTGAATATAGTTATATCCATGTTTTTTAGCACTTTGTAGCACTTTGCCAAGGCAAGTATCTACTGCCTCAACTGCCTTTGTAGCAGCTGCTATATCGCCTGTGTGTCCTACCATATCGCCATTTGCGAAATTTACTACAATGAAATCAAAATTATCTTCCATACCTTTTAGCACAGCATCACATACTTCATAGGCTGACATTTCGGGTTTTTCATCATAAGTAGCTACTTTTGGACTAGGAATCAAAACACGAGCTTCATTTTCTACGCATTCTTCTTTTCCGCCGTTTAAAAAGAAGGTTACATGAGCGTATTTTTCAGTCTCTGCGGTGTGAAGTTGGCGAAGTCCATTTTGCGCTATAACTTCGGCTAATGTATCTTTTATATCATCAGGTTCAAACATCACAGCAAAAGGGAATTTATCATCATATTGCGTCATTGTGATTAGATTTTTACAAAAGCTTTTTCGCTCAAACTCGCTAAAATCGCTCAAAGAAAGGGCTGAGCAAATTTCTCTGGCTCTATCATTTCTAAAATTTACAAAAATTATGCCATCGTCTTCTTTGATGCCGCCAAAATCATAAAAACTAACAGGTTTTATAAACTCATCAAAAATTTCGTTTTTATAGCTATTTTTCATATAATCTAGTGGGCTTAGGTCTGTTAAACTAGAATTCTGCGCAATTACGCTATAAGCTTCTTTTACGCGCTCCCAGCGCTTATCTCTATCCATAGCATAAAAACGGCCGCAAATAGTGGCTATTTGGTGCTTTGTGCTTAAATGCTCTATAAAATTAGCCCCAGTTGTAGGCACGACATCGCGGCCATCTGTGATAGCATGAATTACAGGTGTTTTGCCAGCATTTTTTACTATATCAATAAGCCCGTCAAAATGACGCAAATGTGAATGAACTCCACCATCGCTATAAAGTCCGATTATGTGAATTTTCTGGCATTTTGCTAGCAGTTCTTTTAATGCTGAATTTTCTGAAAGTTCGCCACTCTCAATGGCTTTGTCAATTTTAACTAAACTTTGATAGAGAATTCTACCTGAGCCTATTGTCATGTGTCCTACTTCGCTATTTCCCATTTGCCCCTCAGGCAGTCCAACAGCAAGTCCGCTAGTCTTTAAATAGCAAAAATTCGCATTTTCAAATAGATATTCATAATTTGGCTTTTTTGCTGCCGCAAAAGCGTTGCTATTATCGTTTTTATCAGGATTAGCGCCAATTCCATCGGTGATTACTAAAATACATTTTTTACTCATTTTCTCTCTCATTTTTAAAAAATTCAGCGAAATTGTAGCGATAAAAAGTAAATTTTAACTTAGTTTTAAAGAAATTTTAGCTAGAATCGTGCTTTTTTTATGGAAATTGTAAAATGTTTTATTATTTATCTAGTTTTTTTGATATAAATTTTTTAAGTTATATTTCAGTTAGAGCTGGTTTTGCGTTCTTTTTTTCGTTTATTTTATGTGTAAGCGCTATGAGTTTTTACATAAAATGGGCAAAAAAAGTCTGCATGGATCAGCCTATTTACGAGCTTGCACCAGAGTCACACAAAGCAAAATGCCACACGCCTACAATGGGCGGACTTGCTTTTATTGGCTCAGCAGTAATTGCTAGTTTATTTAGTGCCAAGCTTGACGAGCCTTTCGTGCTTATAGCACTTTTTGTCATAGTTAGCTTTTGTGCGCTTGGCTTTATAGATGATAGAAATAAGGTGCTTGGCAGAGCAAATCACGCAGGTCTGTCACCAAGGCAAAAATTTGGCATTCAATGCTTTTTGTCGCTGCTTACGGCTGTGTTTTTATGGGCTTTTAGCACACTTGATACAAACTTTTATTTGCCACTTTTCAAAAATCCAATATTCGATTTTAGCGCTTTTAGCGTATTTTTTTGGGCTTTAGTTATAATTTCTGCTTCAAATGCGGTAAATCTCACTGATGGACTTGATGGACTTGCGACTGTGCCTAGCGTTTTAGCTATTTTCACACTTGGAATTTATGCTTATTTTATGGGAAATGCTGTGTATTCTAGCTATTTGCTTTTACCTAAATTTTCTGGAATTGGCGAGCTGGTCATCATTACAGCCGCTATGGCAGGTGCTTTGCTTGGCTTTTTATGGTATAACTGCTTTCCAGCGCAAGTTTTTATGGGTGATAGCGGAAGTCTCTCAATAGGCGCATTTATCGGCTTTTTAGGCATTGTTACCAAAAATGAGATTTTGCTAATTTTAATTGGCATAATTTTTGTGCTTGAAACACTTAGCGTGATTTTACAAGTAGGTAGCTTTAAAATACGCAAAAAACGCATTTTTCTCATGGCACCACTGCATCATCATTTTGAGATAAAAGGCTGGAGCGAGAGCAAAATTATCGTGCGTTTTTGGATAATTGCGTTTTTGGCTAATTTAATAGCGTTAATTCTAATTAAAGTTAGGTAAAAAATGAGA
>CALEHZ010000291.1 GCA_937875715.1 uncultured Campylobacter sp.
GCAAAACAACAACAACTGCCAAGCTTGCTAGACTAGCACAAAAAGCTGGTAAAAAGGTGATTTTAGGTGCTGCTGATACATTTAGAGCTGGTGCGATTGAACAATTAAAAATGTGGGGGCAGAAACTTGAAATTCCAGTTGTCGCTGGAGCTGCTGGCGGCGATCCAGCCTCTGTAGCATTTGACGCTATTAGCTCAGGTTTAGCAAAAAATGCCGATAGCGTGATAATAGACACCGCAGGCCGCTTACAAAATCATAAAAATCTAAGCAGCGAACTAGAAAAAATCGCTAGAATTAGTGCAAAAGCGATGGAAGGTGCGCCTCATCAAAAACTTTTGGTGCTTGATGGCACGCAAGGGCAAAATGCGATAAATCAAGCAAAAATCTTTAATGAGCTTATAAAAATTGATGGAATAATCATCACAAAGCTTGATGGCACAGCACGTGGTGGATTTTTATTTGGCATAGCGCGTGAGCTAGAACTGCCTATTTGCTTTGTTGGCACAGGTGAGAGCATGGAAAACCTTGAAAAATTCGAGCCTGAAAGCTATGTAAAAAGCATTACTGATGCTTTGTATGAGTAGAAAAAATGGCTAAAACAAAGGCTGTTTTTGAATGTGAGGCTTGCGGCTATCAATGTGGCAAATGGGTCGGCAAATGCCCAAATTGTGGTGCATTTGAGAGTATTGTAGAATTAAATCAAACTCAAATCAAAGCACTTGAAGAAATAAATAAAGCTCTGCGAAATTCTAGCCCAAACGCAAAAGCTATGCCAATTACGCAGGTGCAAATCGCTCAAATAAACCGCACTAGCACGGGCGATAGCGAGCTTGATTTGGTGCTTGGCGGAGGGCTTGTAGATGGCTCACTGGTGCTAATTGGCGGAAGCCCTGGAATTGGCAAAAGCACCTTGCTTTTAAAAGTAGCTTCAAATCTAGCTAAAAACGCTCCCACGCTATATGTAAGCGGCGAAGAAAGCGCTTCGCAAATAAAAATCCGTGCTGATAGACTTGGCGCAAATGATGAAAATTTATTTTTATTAACTGAAATAAATCTTGCTTCAATATTAGCAAATTTAGAGCAAAATTCTTACAAATTTTTAGTAATTGATAGTATCCAAACGCTATATAGTGATAAAATCACGGCTGCACCTGGTAGCATTTCACAGGTGCGTGAGATTACATTTGAGCTGATGCGTTTAGCAAAAGAGAAAAACATTAGCATTTTTATCATCGGTCATATCACAAAAGAAGGCTCAATCGCTGGACCTCGCATTTTAGAACATATGGTAGATGTTGTGTTGTATTTTGAAGGTGATTCTAGTAAGCAGCTTCGCATTTTGCGTGGCTTTAAAAATCGCTTTGGAAATACTAGCGAAGTTGGCATTTTTGAGATGAGTGAAAGCGGCCTAAAAAGCGCAAAAGATGCTAGTAGCAAGTTTTTTACGCGTGGCGGCGCAGTAGCAGGCTCGGCAATTACCGCTACCATGCAAGGCAGTCGTGCCTTAATCGTAGAAATTCAGGCTTTGGTGTGTGAAAGTGCGTATCCAAAGCGCAGCACAACAGGCTTTGATAAAAGCCGCTTGGATATGATTTTAGCACTATTAGAGCGAAAATTAGAAATCCCACTTGGACATTATGATGTATTTATAAATGTAACAGGCGGGGTTAAAATCACTGAGAGTGCTTGTGATTTAGCAGTCGTAGCAGCGATTATTTCAAGCTTTCGTAATCGTCCTATTAGCCGTGAGAGCATTTTTATCGGCGAACTTAGCTTAAATGGCGAAATTAGAGATATTTTTAATCTTGATGAGCGTCTAAAAGAGGCTGCCACACAAAATTTCAAAAATGCGATTTGCCCCAAAAAACCAGCGCTTAAAAGTCCGCTTAAAATCTATGAAGCAGAGCAAATAACACAAGTAATTGATTGGATGTAAAATGATATTTTGTGATGAAGAATATCCTAAAATTTTGGATGATATTGCCCAGTTTTTGGAGGCAAAAAATATTGAACTAGTCTTTGTAAATGACGATGAAATCCGCAAAATAAATAAACAGCAGCGTGGCATAGATAAAGCAACTGATGTGCTAAGCTTTCCTTTTTTGAATGATGGCAGCCAGCAGGCTTTGTTAGGCTCACTTGTAATTAGCACAGATACTGCCAGGCGTGTAGCTAGCGAGCTAGCACACAGCTACGAGGCTGAAATCGCCCTGCTTTTTACGCACGGAGTTTTACATATTTTGGGCTTTGATCACGAAACTGATAGTGGAGAAATGCGAGAAAAAGAAAAAGAAGTAGTTGAACATTTTAATCTGCCACAAAGCCTGATTGTAAGAAATAGTTGAATTTTATAAAATTCATAAAATTCAAAACTAAATTTTTTATATTTTATAAAATTCAAAAATTGAATTTTATAAAATTCAATTTAAAGGCTAAAATTTGAACGAAATTTTAAAAAAATTTTTAGGCAAAAAATACGATATCATTGAAGTTTTGTGCAAAAACGCTGATGAAAACGGCATTTGCCGCCTTACAATAGCTGAGATCTCACAGCTCTCAGGCGCATCAAAACCTACAATAATCGCGTGTTTAAAAGAGCTTGAAAATAAAAAAATTCTAAAACGCCTTGGCAACGGCTGCTATGAAATAGCAAAAAAATAAGGCTATTTATGAGTGAAAAATTTAGTAATGCCACTGAAAATGAAATTTTAGAATTTCACAAAAAAGTGGCGCAAAATGTAAGAAAATTTAGAGAAAATGCTGGTGTTTCACAACTTGATTTAGCCCTTGAAATCGGTATAAAATCAGTGGCTTTTTACTCAAATTGTGAAAATCTAAAATACGGCAAACATTTTAATTTAGAGCATATTTATAAAATCGCAAAAGCTCTAAATATAGATATTAAAGAGCTATTTAAGTAAGATTTAAGCAAATAGCTAAATGCTTTTTATATAGCTTTGCATGCCAACGGCGATTATCGCTGAGCGAGAAAGCCCCAGTCTAGCAGCAGTTTTGTCAATCTCGTCCATTATGTTTGTTTTCATTGTGATTGCGTAGTTTTTGCTAGGGTAAGCTTGGTTTGGTTCTTTGATTTTATCGCCGTTTTTTAGGCTTACTTCTATAAAGCATTTAAAAGCATCTTTTAAGTCGCTAATCGCTTCTATTTCGCTATCTCCGCTACCTAGAATGCGTGGGAATTCCTTATAATGTGCCACAAAAGAGTCGCTACCCTTTTGAATTATCATTTCATAATTTAAGCTTAAATAATAATTTAAATCTTTCATTTTAACCCCTTTCATCAAAATAAATTTCTGGGCTGAAAGGTGCTGCATTGCAAA
>CALEHZ010000292.1 GCA_937875715.1 uncultured Campylobacter sp.
AATACATTTATTTTAAAAAAAAATAATTAAATATAAAAAATAAGTTAAAATTTAAAAATTCAAAAAATAAACTATTTTATATAAAAAAGTTTATTCTAAGAATTTAATGGTTTAATACTATGAGCAATATTATTTAATTTATCAGAATATAAATCAACATTAGTATCATTAGTAAATATAAATAATTGATTTAAAGAATCAGTTTTTTCATTGAAATATGTGATTTGTCTAAATTTAACCACATTCATATTTGTATAATTAATAAAACTAGTATCTGGTTCATATTCCTTCCACTCCAAATAATTTCCATTATTAGTTTTAATACTAGAAACATTTTTAAGTTCTTTAATATTTCCATTATATTCATAAAGTTTATAACCATTAACTTCTTCTGTAGTGATATTTTTATATCCTGAAGACTTTCCATTAACTTTTAATGCCTCAAAATAATCATCTAAAAAGTTTTTAGAATTAGTAACACCAATAAAAAAAATTCCAATATTATCAGAATAAGCAATACCTTGATCATTAATAAAATAACTGTTTGGAATAGAAATTGAAGAATCCATTGAATTTAATTCTTTACCACCTACATCTAAAAAAAAGAATAATCCTACAACAACAATAATAACTACTAGAATAATAGTTAAAATACTTTTTTTGTTCATGATAACTCACCAATTAACATTAATTAAATAAATGTTTTCTCTTTTATATAATATATAATATATGATATATTTATCCTGAGATATTAAATTATTTATTTTGAGCTTCTAAAAAATCATTTTGTATTTTAACTACTTCTTCACTTGTTTCAACAGAACTATAAGCTTCAAGAAGATTATAATTCATTTCAATGAAAGAATGACCCCATTTAAAACCATCCATAATGTGATTAGCTTCTTCTTTAAATCCAGTGAGATATAAAGTAGCAGCTACTGCCTCATTAGTTGATAAAATACATGGTTTTCCAAAATTAACTGGATTAGCTGCTATTAAAAAAGGAAGAGATCTATGATATTTTGAAAGTGAAAAGAATGTAGAAGATGAAGAAATTTTATTCCAAGAACAATCCAATCCTACAACCCCTTTCTTTTCAACAAGACCCCTATCTTCCATAGATACTGCTTTTTCAGCAAATGGATTTAAAACAATAGCACCTCTAGGAATTTGATGAATCTTATATACAATCCTACATTTACCTTGTTTTTCCATTTTAAAACTAGTACATTTCTTTTTATCACATTCATTAGCATGAAAAACAGTAACTTTCATATTATCACAAAAATATTAGTAAAATATATTTTAGATTTATAAAAATAAATAAACTTTAAATCCAAAATATAATTTAAAATAAATAAGCAAAAAAATATAACTCTAATCTACTGATTAACATTAGGATTATAATTTTCAGTTTTTGCTTGTTTAATTTCTTTAACAAGTTCTTTCATATCAGATTTTGAAATTCCTAAAATATCATATAATTCAGGAGCTTTAGAATTATCTTTATAAGACAAACTCTTTAATAAAGGTTCTATATAATCAGTATACAACTCACAATACATAGATCCATCACATTTAAGAGTATCTCCAGAAGAAATTATATAAATAATATAAGATGCTTTAGTATCTTCAGCTTCACAAATATAAACATTCATAACACTACTATTATTAGATTTAGAGTTATTATCTCCTGTTGTTGGAACAGCTTGAGAAGAATAAATATTCCATGAAACTCCATTGAATTCTCTTATTTCTGGATGAGGTAATCCTTGAAGAGAATAAAGATCTATTAAAATAGAAGCATTTTTAAGACAAGACATATTATATTCTATCTTATTTATTTTATCTTTATAAGATGCAGACCATTGATAATAAGGCATAGATTTATTTATAGGAACTTTACTAACATTACCAGTAAATTCTCCTTTTAAAAATTTATTATTAAATTCTGTTTTTTCACTAGATTCAAATGTTCCTAATGAAAAAGCAGCGATAATAGCTATAATTACAATGACAAATGCAATAATTGCAATATATTTCTTTTTTAAAACCATTTTTAGAACTGCGGCTGTTTTTTTCATCAATTCCGCTTAGGCCCTCGCGGCGCTCTAACTCATCTAAAAGCCTGCTAGGATGGATGTTTAAAGCACTAAGCGCTACAATCATATGAAAAAGCACGTCAGCACCTTCATAAATGACATCATATTCTGGATGACCAGCTCTGTGCTCGCCTGGAGCGCCACTTAGCAAGTCTTTTACAGCCAAAACAAACTCACCGCCTTCTTCGCTAATTTTCTTCAAATATGCATTTGCGCCTTTTTCATAAAGTTTTGCCACATATGAAGTGTTAGCATCGCCATCGAGTCGGCGCTGTAAACAAGCGTGATAAAGCCTATCTAAAATATCGTATTTTGGAGCATTTAGCGAATTTTCTGGCTTTGAATTTTCTAAATTTTTTAAAGTAGAAAATTCAGCTGACTGCGACCCAGAAAATTCAGAATTTTCAGAAAATTCAGACCCAGCGGGCCCAGAAGCAAAAAATTCAAGGCTATTAAAAAAGCAAGATTTTTGCCCAGTATGACAAGCAGCACCTGTTTGTTCTACTTTTAGCAAAAGCGTATCGCCATCGCAATCAAGCTTGATTTCAAGGACTTTTTGCGTATGTCCGCTGCTTTCACCTTTTTTCCAAATTCTGCCTTTTGAGCGTGAAAAATAATGCGCAAAGCCAGTTTTTTGCGTAAGCTCTAAGCTTTCTTCGTTCATGTAAGCAAGCATTAAAACTTCGCCACTCTGGCTTTGAACGATAGTAGGCACCAATCCAGCGCATTTTTCCCAGTCAATTTTCATTATTTACCTTTTTTATATGTTGTGTCGCTTTTTTTGTCTATTTCTATGATTAAAAGAATTTTTATTTTATTTTCTTTTTCAATTACGCCTATTATTCTGTATTGTCCTATTCTCCATCGCCATCTATCATCTTTTGCGTTTTCTACATCTTTACAATTTGGCAGCATTGTAGGATTTTTGGCATTTAATAGATTATTATAAATAAAAGATTGTATTTTTATCGCACTTTTAAAATCACCTTTTTGTAATTTTTTTAAGTATTTTAATACTTTTTCTTCTATTTTAATTTCCATTCATAGAACCTTTTAGTTCTTCTTCTATTTCTTTTTGTAAATTTAAAGCTTCTTGCGGATTATCTTTTTGCCATTGTTTGAAGTCTTTAAACATTTGCGTTTCTTCAATCTTATAAAATTTGCCCTTATTTTTTGCTTTATCAATTTTTAGCTTAGCACCCAATTCTTCTGCTAAATTCTTAAAAATGTTTAAAACTCTTTCATTTGCATTTTCTAATCGTAATGTATAAGTATTCATTTTTGCCCCTTTAACACAGCAAATTTTGTAATAGATGCGTCCGTGGCTAAAAGTGCAAATAATCCACTTATCATCTTTTAGCCACATCCACCGCTAATTTTTCACTGCTCCATTGCGCTTTGCTTTGCCTTATCCTTCGTATCTACCCAAATATTTGGCACCGCACCACCTGGCGTTAAAAAGATTTTAGCATCTTTATTTTCTTTTAAGGCATCATTGAAATTTCTTTGAATTTCAATTTGTTTTAGATTTAGCAAATTCCCAGTTAGCGACTTTGCCACCTCTGTATTTGCGTATGCAGCTGCGTCTGCTTCGATTTTTACAGCATCAGCCTTACCTTGTGCTTCGATTTTTACAGCTTCAGCCGTTCCCTTTGCCAAAGCCGCTTTTTTAAGAGCTTCTTGATTTGCTCTTTCAACCTCGTATTTTGTGCGTTCTGCTTCTTGCTTTGCGATTTGAACACGCTCAATTTGCTCTTTTACCTTTGGGGGCAAAATGATTTCTCTTAGCTGCACGCTAGCAAGCTCTACTGGCTGATTTGGCTGTTTGTCGATATCAGCTCTGATTGCTGCATCGATTGCCGCTGCGATTTCATTTCTGCGCTCAGGGAGCTCTTCAGCTGTGTATTTACCAGTTACAGAGCGAACAACATTTCGCACCACCGGATCAATGATTTTATTCTCCCAGCTAAAACCCCACGCAGCTATTGTTTGTGGCGCATTCCCAGGATTTAAGCGGTATTGAATCGTAATATCCATGCTCACGGGCAAACCACGAGAATCAAGCACCGAAATAGTGTCTTTTGTCTCTATTCCGCTACCGCGAGTTTGCATTTCATTGCGGCCTTCGCTTGAAGTGTAGTTGATTTGGCGAACTTTGGTATCAACAACGCTTACTTTTTGCATAAAAGGCACAAAAAAGTGAAATCCCGCATTTAATGGCATTGGCTCAAATTTTCCAAGCGTGCTTTTAATTCCTACTTCGCCTGAGTTAATTATCACAAATGGTCTAGCGACAAGCAGCACCACAATAATGATAATTAGCGTATAAATTAACCCTGAAAATTTATTAAAATTTGGCAGCTTTACACCGCTAAAATCAAATTTTGGAGATGAGCTTTTATTATTTGAGCCTTTGTTAAAATAATCATTTAAATCTGCTGGCAAATTTTATCCTTTCTATTCTACTATTGTAATGTATTTTTTGTATTTTTCATTGCGGCCAGTAACTGCTTCAAAATACGCTTCTTGTAGCTTTTTGGCCACTGGGCCACGCTTGCCTGTGCCTATAATGCGTTGGTCTATATTTGTAATCGGTGTAACCTCAGCTGCCGTGCCTGTAAAAAACGCCTCATCAGCAATATAAGCTTGTTCTCTTGTGATACGCTCTTTGCGAATCTCATAACCTAAATCCTTTGCTATTTCAATAATAGTTGCTTGAGTAATGCTCTCTAAGCTTGTATCATTTGGCGGAGTGATGATTACATTATCACGCACGATAAAAAAGCACTCGCCAGGGCCTTCAGCAATGAAGCCTTGCGGGTCTAAAAGCAATGCCTCATCATAGCCAGCTACTACAGCATCATAGCCTGCCATTTGTGAGTTAAAGTAGTTCGCAGATGCTTTTGCCTTTGCCATCATTGTGTTTGCGCCAGGTTTTGCCCATGAGCTGATTTTTACTTTAATGCCGTTTTCTAGGGCTTCTTCGCCCATATATGCACCCCATTGCCACGCTGCTACTATTACATTTACAGGGCAGCCGATGTGGCTAACTCCCATTTTACCATAGCCTAAAAACACCAAAGGGCGAATATACACATTATCACTAAAAGTATTTTCTTTAATAATATCAATATGAGCCTTATTTATCTCATCTTGGCTAAATGGAATATCAATCAAACACGCTTTTGCTGAGTTAAAAAGCCTTTTTGTGTGAGTGTGAAGTCTAAAAATTCCATATCCTTTTTCAAGCTTATAAGCCCTAACGCCTTCAAAAACTGCGTTTCCATAGTGCAGTGAGTGACTTAAAACATGCGTAGTTGCGTCTTTCCACGCTACCATTTTTCCATCATACCAGATTTTTTCTGCCTCAGGTAATGCCATTTTGTATCCTTTATGAAAAAAAATTTTTTGATTATAGCTAAAAAAGTTTTATGAAAGAGTTAAATTTAAAAAAAATTATAAATAAAAAAG
>CALEHZ010000293.1 GCA_937875715.1 uncultured Campylobacter sp.
TTTTAGAATTTTTTAAGGCAGCAAAAAATTCACGGCTCTTTCTAAAAAGCCCCTTTGAATTTTCCAAAGGGGCTTTTTTATTTACATTTACTTCAAATCCCCAAAAATTCAGCTATAATTCTTTTTTCAAAAGGCAAGAAATGAGCAGAAAAGAGATTTTAAATAAAGATATTGATTTAGCAGCAAAGCTTTTACACTTCTTTTTAGTGTCGCTTTTTGGCGTGGGGGCTTATGTTTTTATCAATTCTAGGACATTAGGCATTTTTGAAATTTTATTAGCTTTGTTTTGTGCTGTTTGCTTGGGTGTTGCTATTTTTATCTGCGTAAAACAATATTTAAAAATTAGAAAGGAGCTAGAAAAGCTATGAATTCAATTATTGCGATGGGTGGGTTTATTTTGATTTTTGCTATTACGATGGTGCTGTGCTATAGGGAGTTTGAGCGTGGCACAAGGGTGGAAAATCCGCAGTAAAGCAAGAAATTTAATGCTTTAAGGCTTGAATTTTCTGGCTAGTATTTGATTTGTATTAAAAGTTAAAAAACCTTGCGAGCGTAGCTGGCGATTTATCGCCAGCTCCAAGCGAGCAAAATTCAGAAAATTCAAGTCTTTTGAGCCTTGAATTTTCTGCCTAGCTTTCTTTGTTGAAAGCTATCAAATTGCGAGCGTGACTGGGCTTTAGCCCAGACCCAAGCGAGCAAAACTTGCTTAAAAGCAAAGTTTATTGTTTAATTGCTCTAAACCTTGCGAGCAGCGAGCTTGCTTGTGTAAGTCTTTAAACCGCTGGCATAAAAAACCTTGCAAGCGTAGCTGGCGATTTATCGCCAGCCCCAAGCGAGCAAAAATGCTAACACTTTATTTAAGTGCTAGCACAAACTGCAAGCAGCGAACTTTAAGCTTTTTGGCTTTTAGTTAAACTGCTAGCACAAACCTTGCTTGCTTGCGAAGTTTATTTGCTTAATTGCTACTAAACTTTGCGAGCGTAGCTGGGCTTGCCCAGCTCCAAGCGAGCAAATTTCAGAAAATTCAAGTCTTTTGAGCCTTGAATTTTCTGCCTAGCTTTTGATTTATAGAAAGCTAAAACCCTGCGAGCAGCG
>CALEHZ010000294.1 GCA_937875715.1 uncultured Campylobacter sp.
TAAAAAGAATAAACATATCTTTATTGAATAATAGATAGTTTTATATATAACAGTATATAAAAAAGTGTCATGTTAAAGAAGATAATACATAAACTTTTAGGTGATAAATATTCATTGTTGGCAAAAGAATACAACCAGTTAAAGACATTATTATATTCTGTATTGCATCCTTATAAATATAATCAGATGCGATATTCAGGAACATTCTTGGCAAATAATTCCGTGATTGCAGATAGAGATTACAGCAATGAAAATATAAACAGAGTTATTTTTGTTTTTTGGACAGGCGACAATGAAATAACTCCGAACAGACTGGCAGGTATAAAATCGCTTGAAAACTGTTCTGAAATTGTAGTTAAACTAATAACTCCGAAAAATTTAGATGAATACATAAAAGAGGACGATCCTTTACCGGAAGCCTACAAACACCTTTCTTTAAACCATAAATCCGATTATCTTCGTTCTTATTTTATGCATCATTATGGTGGTGGATATGCAGATATTAAAACTTATTTTTCATCATGGAAGAATGCTTTTGACAAATTAGAGAAATCAAATGCTTATGCTATTGGATATGGTGAGGTAGGGTTTTGGGGAGCAGCTAATACAGACATTGAAAACAAAAATCTAAAAAAAGATTTACAAAACCATTGGAGACATTTAATCGGAAATGGAGCATTCGTATGCCGCCCTTATACAAAATTGACAGAAGAATGGCATTGTGAAGCTAAACGAAGGATTATTGAAAAAGCTGAAGAATTAAAAGCGCATCCGGCAAAAGATATATTCGGTACAAATTCGGACTATCCTTTGCCTTGGACAAGTATGCAAGGTGAAATATTTCATCCTTTATGTTTGAAGTACAACGATAAACTTTTGGTTGACAATGCACTAAAACCTTCGTTCGAGAATTACAGATAACGATATAATGAAAAGGTTAGTGTATGGGGGCAATGTATTATTACCATAACAATTAAACATTAATGATTACAGGCAAACAATATATTGATATGAACACATTTTAATCTTATAAAACAAGGAGAAACACTGATTATTATCACCGGCACATAAAAACCAATATATCAACATGTTAATAACGGTTTTTCAAAAGTTATCCTTTCAGGAGACAAAAGCTATTGTTTTGCATTGCAAAAGGATAGCTTTTGAAGTGCAAAACAATAGCATTCATATTGCATAAATATTAAAGGTTAAAACAGTTAGTAATTTTTTCCGGTGCATATAACAATGTTATTATAATATAGTCCGATGAAAACAACATATAAGACAATAACAAAAATTAGCCATAATCTATAATCATAAATTTATATTATGAAAAAAAGGATGGCAAACATGGATATGTTAAGGATCATTGCAATGTTCATGGTTCTTATTGTTCACGCTGATTTTGCGACATTAGGAGCACCTGATACATATGATTGGCAGCAAAATCCATACGGTACGATAATCAGATACATGTTTGAAACTTTCTCTATAAATGGTGTTGATGTTTTCGTATTACTTTCAGGTTGGTTCGGTATTAATTTTAAAATAAAGAAACTATCTGATTTTATTTTTCAAATATTCTTTTTCTCTTTCGGTCTTTTTCTTATTTTCATTCTTATAAAAGGTAGTTCAGATGTTTTAAATATCAGAAGTTTAAAGAGTATCTTTCTTTTTAATGCTTCTGACTATTGGTTTATAAAGTCATATATTATTCTATACCTACTATCACCTTTTCTTAACGCATTTATCGAGAAAGCAACAAAAAAGGATTTTACAATCGTATTGTGTTGTTATCTTCTATTTCACACAATTTACGGTTGGTTGGAAGAAGCGTCAGTATCTTTTACTATGAACGGAACGACAGGACTATCGTTTATCGCTTTATATCTGATAGGTCGTTATATTAAATTATATCCTTGTCGTTTAACAATAATGAATAAATGGAAAGACCTTGCTGTGTATATAATCATATCGTTAATCACAACTCTGATATGTATAATATTACTTGAATTAGGAATAAAAGCAACATTATCATCAAGAATTCTTAACTACGGAAGTCCTCTTATTTGGATTTCTTCAATTCACTTGGTTCTGTTTTTCAGTAAAATAAAATTCAGCAACAGTTTCATAAGCTACATAGGGAGTTCATGTCTGGCAGTTTATTTACTACATTGTAATTACTTCTTTATAAAACCTTACTATATAGAACCAATAAAAACATGGTTAGACAATAACAATATAATAATACCATTCTTTTATATCGTCATTATATATACAGTGGCAATTTTACTGGATAAAGTTCGTTTAAGTGTGTGGAAACATCTGTCCGGTTTTATTTTTAAAGAATAATGAAGAGCAAAATAATAACAATATTTGTGCAACTCCGTGATTTATGGCTGTATATTTTTCGTAATGCCATTATCTTAAATGGTTATGTTGACGATCATACTATGAAAGGAATAAATCATAGAAACTGGGGAGATGACTTGAATTTTTACTTTATAAGCAAAATAACGAAACGTCCTGTAATATTCTATCATAATTTCAGAATTGCCAAATGGTTACATTTAAAAAACTATTTATGTATAGGCACGCTTCTTGATGCCGTAGATTATTCAAATCGTCAGACAACAGTATGGGGCAGTGGAGTTTCTGGACAAGACCGAGATTTTGTAATACCGGAGAGGATATTGTCTGTGCGTGGCAGACTGACAAGGGAATTTCTATTGAAGCGTAACATAGAATGTCCTGAATTTTTCGGTGATCCTGCATTGGCTTTGCCCTTGTTTTATAAGCCGAAAAACATAACAAAGAAATATAAATTAGGCATTATACCACATGTTATAGACTTAAATCACAATGCCATTGAAGCAATAAGAAAACATCATGATGACATTTTGATTATAGATTTGGCTAATTATAGCAAATGGACCGACATAATAGATAAAATAAATTCTTGCGAATGTATAGCATCAAGTTCGCTTCACGGATTGATTGTTTCAGACGCATACGGAGTGCCGAATTGCTGGATAGAATTGTCAGGAAAAATCTCCGGAGGATATTTCAAGTTTTATGACTACGCCTCATCTGTTGACAGAACATTTACAGAACCATACACTGTAAAATCGGAAAAAGATATAACGATTCTGAAAGAAATGTGTAAAGACTGGATAAAACCAAATATCGACATGCAAACAATTGTGTCAGTATGTCCGTTTAAAATAAAGAGAAATGATATCGGGGAAAATTAATAAGAACGCAAGACTTATTGATATAGACACAATGAAAGTGTTGCTGACACTCCTTGTTGTTATAGGACATGTATTTACAAATTATGCACCATATGGACTTGTAAAGCCTTATTATAGCAACGATATATTTGTGCATATAGTCACATATATATATTCTTTTCACATGCCGGCATTCGTAGCTGTATCCGGCGCAATATATTATTACGTACGTTTTGAATTAAACAAATATAACAATCGGGGAGAGTATTTGAAAAATAAAGTCAAAAGACTCTTGCTCCCTTACTGCTTTTTCTCCGTTTTCATATTATTTCCGGTTTTATGGTTGATAAATGTTGTAAAAACAAACCCAATGGAATTTTTCTATATAAATTATATATTATCCCAAGATCCACGTCATTTATGGTATGTTCTTATGCTTTTCTGGGTTATGTTAATATTTAGGATATCAGACCGTTTTGCAAATAGATTTTATATACCTATATTATTTGTATGTTTAGTTCTGAATATATGCTCCGGATATTTGCCGAATTATTTTCAATCACAAGCAGCTTGCACTTATATGATATACTTTTACTTAGGATACCTTTTCATGTATAAAAGACATTTTTTTCAGAAATATATTTCAAGAAGAAATCTTATTGTATTTTTCCTTATTAATTTAATGTTATGGTATATTTATAATTGGTATAATGTGAATGTAATTACCGAAAGATTTTTAAAACTTATTGCGGCAATATCAGGTATGTCTTTCATTTATATAATGTCAGATATAGTTTCAAGAACAAATATTGTGAAAACGAAAGCATTTGCAACTTTTTCAAAAAACAGTTATGCTATTTACTTATTTCATCCTGCCATTATATATATGACAATATACTTTACAAAAGAATATCCTATCAATTCTTATATATTATTCCTTACAATATTTGTTGTTGCTGTCTCCGTATCATACTGTTTGGCAAACGCTCTACGTATATGTTGTTTGAAATGGGCATTGGGCGAATAGAAAACAAAATAGAATTTTAAATGAAAACTCTTTCTATTATCATACCGGTATATAATGCAGAGAACACACTGCAACAATGTATTGATTCTATATTAGATCAGGATTTCATTGATTTCGAATTGATATTGATTGACGATGGAAGCAAGGATTCTTCTTTGAATATATGCAGAGAATATGAACAAAAAGACAATAGAATAAGAGTTATAAGTAAGGAAAACGGTGGTGTGAGTTCGGCAAGAAACAGAGGAATCGATGAAGCAAAAGGACAATGGATAACGTTTGTAGATGCAGATGATTATATAGAACAAGGATATTTGAGGAACATAAAAGATGCTGATGCTGATTTGATTATAAAGAATTACAAGTATTTGCATTCATATTCTCTTTCTGCAAATCAAATAGAAATTTACATGGATATAAATATGTCGGAAAGTAAAGAAATTACCGAATTCATTTCAAATAATTTAGCTACAATGGTGTTCAGAGGTCCGTGTCATAAGTTTTATAAAAAAGAACTTATAGGCAATATAAGATTTAATGAAGAAATGAAAGTAGGAGAAGATTCTTGTTTTGTATTCGATTATTTAAAGCAAATAAAATCTATCAATATACTTCCTGATGCAGCTTACATAATCAGAACAACTGATGTTGCATCGAATGTAAAATATAGTTGCTCCACAGAATATGCGATTAAATCGTTAACATATTTGTTTCATTCGTATATAGAACTTCAAAAAGCATATCCGATAACATCTGAAAGCTTCCTGTCTTATCTGGGATATTTCAAGTTTATTTCAAAAAATGACTGGAAGAAGAAATTAAGTAAATGGTACAAGAATGAATATGTAAAACGCATGTACAACTTCATTTGGAATTATTTACCGATAAAACAAAGATTGGAATATCGAATATTGTCCAATACTCTTATCAGATATTAAAAAACAAAAATAGAAATGATTCCTGCAATAAGCGTCATAGTGCCGGTTTACAATGTAGAGAAATACATAGAGAAGGCTTTAAACAGTATAATTGCACAAACCTTTAAAGACTTTGAATTGTTGCTCATTGATGATGGTTCGCCTGATAACTCCGGACACATTTGCGATGAATATGCTGAAAACGACAACAGAATAAAAGTGTTTCATAAAGCAAACGGAGGGCTGAGCGATGCACGCAATTACGGACTCGAAAGAGCTTCGGGAGAATATACAATATTCTTTGATCCTGATGATTGGGTGAACGATGATTGTTTGGAGGAGTTATATAAAAAAGCGAAAGAAGACAATGCGGATATGGTTATATGCGACTATTTTCATAATGACAAATACAGACAAACATACGCAACACAAAAACCGACCGCTCTTGACAACAGAACTCTGATAAAAGATTTGTTATATGGAAATATTTTCGGATACTGCGTGAACAAACTTATTAAGTTGGAATGCTATAAAAAATATAACATAACATATCCGGTAGGAATATATGGTTGCGAAGATCAATACACAATGTGTAGATTGTTGCTACATGACATAAATGTATCTTATCTTCCAAAAGCATTCTATCATTATGTTTATTACTCAAATTCTCTTTCAAGACATTATGACGAAAAAACATACGAAATGGATCTGAGAATAAGAGAGATGTTCACAAATTTGTTTGATGATACGGAATTACACGATATTGCATATAAGCAGAAAACCATTTCTCTTATTGCAAGGGCTTTTACATTTGGTAATACAATATATAATTCAGTTAGTTTTAAAAAACTATTTGGATTGTATAAAAATATAGTAAAAACAAGTAAAATCCCTTTATGGGAGAAAAAAATGTACTTAATGGCATTATACGGATATTACACAGAAACAAAAAAACTTTATAATATTGCGTTTGACACAAAACAACTTTACAAGAAAATCAGAAAGGTATTAAATTGACTATTAAGCAAAGAAAAACAATATATATTTTCATTTAAATTTTTCTTGTTTAAAAATAACATATATATATTATGACTATATATTATATTTTTATATTATTTTACGCACTATCTGTATTTATTACGGAAAACAAATACAAGTATCAGAATCTCTTTTTAATATTATCTTGTATTATATTAACGTTATTAATCGGAGCAAGAGAGAATTGGGCAGATCAAGCAGGATATTTAATTGATTTCGAGAATGCCCCACTAATATGGGATTTAACTTATATGTCATCTCCTTCTGTATATGTAGAAAAAGGATATTTTTATTTAGCTTCACTTATAAAAACGATATATAATGATTCGAGATTCTATTTTCTTACTATGGGAGGAATTTCTATGTTCCTACTATATAAATCGCTAAAAGAATATTGTATATTCCCCTTAATTGGTCTTTGTGACTATATTGGAAGATTTTTAATAAACAGAGATTTCATACAAATGAGATCTTCTTTAACAATTCTTTTGATTATTCTTGCAATTAAATTTATTCATGAAAATAAAGCATGGAAATATTTTATCACGATACTAATTGCATATCAGTTTCATCATATGGCTTTGTTGGGAATACCATTATACTTCTTATACAAGATAAAAATAACAAAGAACGTTATATTAATATGGATATTCATTGCATTAATTTTATCTCAGACACTTGCAGTATATATATCAGGAGCAGTAAATGCATGGAGTGAAGATTTAAACTATCAGACATATACAAAAGGAATTTACGTGGAAGAAGCATTAGGATTGGCAAATCCTATGATATATTTCCAGATTGCTATATTACTATTATTTACTTACAAAGAAGAAACATTAAAATTTTCGACTAAATATTATTACTTATTTAGAACAGGATATTTCTATTCAACAATAATTCTTATTTTCTTTTGTGATTATTGGGCTCTTTCCGGTAGAACAGCAACAATGTTTGCAACATTAGAAATGTTTATGTTGCCTCTGATAGCTAAAACTCTAAGTAAAGAAATAAGGTATATCTATTACACTGGACTTGGATTTGTTTTCTTTTATTTCTTTATCAATTATAGGCTGGCTAGGCTGGTTGGTAATTATCATCTTTTATCCTATTTAATCGCAGACTAATAGCAAACACAGCAAATAGTGTTCCACAAAGAATTATATAAAAATAAATAAAGCCAAAATGAGAAAATACGCTCATCGCAAGTCCTAAAATAGGTGCTGAAAGCAGTGAGCCAAGCAAGTAGCTAAATAGCATTGAGCGACTTGCGTTTATGTATAATGCTTTGTCTTTTACTTTATCGCTTGCTAAAGCAAGGCTTAGGACATATAAAACAAAAATTCCAAAACCTAGCATAAATACACCAATGTATAAAAACTCTTTAAATAGCAAACAAAACGAAGCACAAAATGAGACAAAACTAGCTAGTAAAATAGCGCATTCTCGTCCGTATTTATCACTAAATACGCCAAAAAAAGCGTGTCCAAAAGCCCCACCACACATCGCTGTCATGATGATAGCTGCAATTTTGCTATCATTAAATCCGCTTAAAGACCCAAACAATGAAGCCATAGAAAAAAAGCCATTTATACATATTCCAGCGATGAGAGCGGCTAAAATTGATAGTTTTGGCGCTAGAAAAATATTTGGAAAATTGATTTTTGCTACTTTTGGAGTTTGCGGGGCTTTAAGCGTTGTCATTTTCATAGGAATTATAGCTATAATTATAAATAAAGTGCTTATAATTAGCAGTTTTGTAGCACTTAACTCAAAGGCTATAAACAAAGACCCAAGCCCAAAAGTAATGTAAAATAGCACCTCATAAAAGGCAAAAACACGAGAGCGAATTTTACTATTTATTTTTGAGTTAATCCACACTTCAAAGACCATCACGCTGCTATAATAGCTAAATCCCATAAAAAAGCGCAAAATTCCCCAAAAAATTAAATTACTATTAAATGCCCCAAAAATCGCACTTAGCGCAAAAATTATACTAAAAATATAAAATGCTTTTAAATAGCCAAAAACGCTAATTATTTTATGTGCTAAAAGCGTACAAGCCAGCGCCCCAGCAAAAAAGCAAGCATTAACCAAGCCTATTTCATGCTTTGAAGCACTACATCTTTCTAAAAGCAAACTAGCAGAACTAACTAAAATTCCATCTGCTATAAAAATAAAAGTGGCGCCAAGCCAAATGGCAATTAGTGCCCTTAAAATCACGCTAAGAGTGTGCATTGAAAAATCCGGCTAATAAAGTAGAAATGGGCATTATGCTAAGTCCTGCTAAAAAGCTAAGAGGCTCAAAAAGCCCATGTCTTAAAAGCAGAAAAAAAGCAAGGATTAGCAAGAAATAAGCAGCAATTCTAAGCGGCGAAAAGGCTGAGAGAAAATCATAAAATTTAAATGGAATTTTTAGCTTTTTTTCTTTTGAATTTTTTAAAATCTCTTTTGGGTTTTTTGAATTTTCTGAATTTTCTGAATTTTTTAAAAAATTCACGGCTGAATTTTCTAAATCTTGTTCTTCGTCATCAAAAAATTCATCAAAATCTTTTATATCGGTGTTTGCTAGTCTTTTACTAGCTCGTTTTTTGTAGCCAAAAAAACTAGCGAAAATTATTAAAGTTGAACAAATCAAAGCCACTTGCGAATTTAGCACATAAATAGCGCCAAAATACGCACAAATAGCTATTAGCACAAGATCGCTGCTAAAATAAAGAACCGCTAGTTTTTTATTCAACTTTTTGCCTTAAATGTTTTTAAGCTCGTCTATATCGTCATCTTTTTGATTTTCTTTAGAGTTTGGCATAATCACGCTGTGCGTATCGCCAAGCTCGTCATAGCTTGCTTTTTGGGCAATGTATGCCTTATAAACATTATTAATAGCTGCCAAAACGCCAAGCGCAATTCCGCCAAAAAGTGCCCAGTTTCCCCAAAACTGCCGCAGCCAAATACCAAGCCCAGTGCCGATTGCCACCGCTACGACCATTGAAATTCCAAGACTTAGGCTATCAGCCGCACGAGCTACTTTTGTAACTTTTGTTTCTTTTTTTTCTTCCATTTTTCTTTCTTTTACTTGCTGAATTTTCTAAAACCAGAAAATCTTAGAAAATTCAAAACTGAATTTTCTAAGATTTCAGAAAATTCAGAAAATTCAAAACTGAATTTTCTAAGATTTCAGAAAATTCAAAAAATTCAAACCCACACGAAGTGGGCGAATTTTAGAATAGGCGTAGTGTGATTAAAGTGCGATAGGCGCACGGCGTAAATAGAACATAAGGTTCATTGAGCCGTGCGCCTATCGCACTTTAATTCGCAATCCGTCGTTAATAACAATTCGCAATTTCTTGCAATTCGCTAGATGGCTTTAAAGCTCTCTTCTATCGCTTTACATGTGGCTTCTATACTATTTTTACCATGCTTTGCGCTAATAAAACAAGTCTCAAACTGACTAGGCGCTAGATAAATCCCACGCTTTAGCATCTGTGCGTGAAAATTAGCAAAGATTTTTGTATCGCTTCTTAGTGCCTGGGCGTAGTTTTCTACCTTATTTTCATTAAAGAAAAATCCCCACATAGTGCCACGATGCGCTGTTTGAAGGGCAATTCCCTTGCGTTTTGCTGAATTTTCCATAGTTTTAAGTATGCTTTTTACTTTTGTATTTAATTTATCATATAAATTTGGTGAGCTAAAAACCTTGCTAAGCGTGGCGATTCCAGCTGCCATAGCAAGCGGATTGCCGCTTAGAGTTCCTGCTTGATACACAGCACCTTCTGGACTTAAAAGGCTCATTATTTCATCTTTTCCGGCAAATGCAGCAGCGTTTAATCCTCCGCCCATAACCTTGCCAAAAGTTACTAAATCTGGCTTGATTTTATTAAATTTATAAGACCCTGTCGCACTAGCTCTAAAGCCGCTCATAACTTCATCAAAGATTAAAACCGCACCGTGTTTTTTACACAAATCACGAAGGGCTGTCAAAAAAGTCACAGAAGCTGGCACAAGCCCCATATTTCCAGCAATTGGCTCTATTATAACTGTGCCTATATCGCTACTTTCTTTAAAACAGCGCTCAACGCTTGAAATATCGTTATAAATAGCTAAATGCGTGTGCTTAGCAAAGTCGCTTGGCACACCAGCAGAACTTGAGCTACCAAAGGTTGTAGCGCCACTTCCAGCTTTAACCAAAAGGCTATCGCTATGTCCGTGATAGCAGCCTTCAAACTTGATTATTCCGTCTTTTTTGCTAAAGGCACGAGCTAGGCGAATAGCACTCATCGTAGCCTCCGTGCCAGAACTAACAAAGCGAATTTTATCCAAATGATGAAATTTACTCAAAATCAGCTTGGCAAGCTGTGTTTCTAAAGTAGTTGGTGCACCAAAACTAAGTCCTTTTTTCATGGTTTTATAAATGGCATTTTCTACGCTTTTATCAGCATGCCCTAAAATAAGCGGACCCCAGCTAAGCACATAATCAATGTATTTTTTGCCCTCTATGTCAAATAAAAACTCATCCTTGCCACGTTCTATAAAAACTGGGCTGCCTTTTACACTTTTAAAGGCACGAACGGGAGAATTCACACCACCTGGAATAAATTCTTTAGCCTTGCTAAATGCTTTTTGGTTTGTCATTTTTCATCCTTTTTAAGAGATTGTAAATACTCAAAAAGTGTGTTTATTTCGCTATCAGTGAGAAAATAGCTTGGCATCATACCTTTTGAGTTTTTAATCCCTTTTTTAAAATTTTCTAAATCTAAATTGTTAATTTGCGGCGCACTTAGGGTATATTTAGTCATTTTATTTGCTTTTTTATCCATGGCTTTGTAGTTTGCGATTGCTTTGCCTTCGCCTTTTTCGCCGTGACATTTATGACAGCCTATACCACGTGGATTTTGATAAAGCATACGTGCATACTCGCCTTTTGAAATAAAATCTTCACCCCAAAGATTAGATGAAATATTAAAAAATATTAAAAAAATATATAAAAATTTGCTCATTTCTATTTTTACTTAAAAAAAATTTTGCTATGATACGATTTTTTTTATTAAAAATAGCATAAAAAGGGGTAAAATGAAAGTAATTGACGGAAAAAGCGTAAGCGCAAAAATCAAAGAAGAAGTCAAAAATGAAGCCCAAGAGCTTATCAAAAAAGGCATTAAACCAACTTTAGCAGTAATTTTAGTAGGCGATGATAAAGCTTCTCAAACCTATGTAGCAAGTAAAGAAAAAGCCTGTATAAACGCTGGCATGGGCTCAGTAATACACCGACTTGGCGCAAATACTACGCAAAATGAGCTTTTAGCCCTCATTGATGTGCTAAATAAAGACGATAGCATTCATGGCATTTTAGTCCAGCTGCCACTGCCAAAGCATATAGATACAAATGAAGTTTTAAAACAAATTGACCCAAGTAAGGATGTAGATGGCTTTCATGCTATAAATGTAGGCAAACTTCACTCAGGACTTGATGGTTTTGTGCCTTGTACTCCGCTTGGAATTATGGTGCTTTTAAAAGAGTATAACATTGATGTAACAGGGCTAAACGCACTTGTAATTGGTCGCTCAAACATCGTAGGCAAGCCTATGGGCGCACTGCTTTTAAACGCAGGTGCTACAGTCACAACCGCACACTCAAAGACAAAAAATTTAGAGCAAATTGCTAAAAATGCTGATTTAATCGTAGTTGCTATCGGTAAGCCAAAGTTTTTAACAAGCAATATGGTGGGTGATGGCGCAATAGTAATTGATGTAGGCATAAATCGCCTTGATGATGGTAGCCTTTGTGGAGACGCGGACTATGAAGCTATTAAAGATAAATGCAGCTTCATCACGCCAGTTCCAGGTGGCGTAGGTCCCATGACAATAGCGATGCTGCTTAGTAATACCATAAAATCAGCTAAAGCAAAGGCATAATAAATGGGTGTTAGTTTTTTGGCAAAATTAAGCAAGTTTTATTCTAGCTGGACAGGCACGATAATTATCGTTTTGCTTTTTATATTTTTTATCGCTCAAGCCTTTGTGATACCATCTGGGTCTATGAAAAATTCGCTTTTGGTAAATGATTTTTTATTTGTTAAAAAATTCAGCTATGGTATGAGCACGCCGCATATTCCCTGGCTTGAAGTGCCTGTGATGACAGATACTGATGATAATGGACATATTTGGGAAGGTGAGCGCCCTGCTCGTGGCGATATAGTCGTGTTTCGCTATCCAAATAATCTAAAAACTTATTATGTAAAACGCACCTTTGCCACTGCTGGCGATGAGGTAGTTTTTGCCCCAAAGGCTATGTATTTGCGTCCAAATATGAGCGATGATGAAATAAAGGCAAAATATGACAAAGCCGACCTTTATCCTATAAATGGCAAGCTTTTTGTGCGTGAGCCTTATAAAAATCTTGGCATTCATTACAATTCAGCCGAGCATAAAGATAATTTTGGCGGACAAGAAATTGATATATTCACAATCGCAATTATGCTATATAATCGTGGTGAATTTGCTATGAGTCCTATAAATGCAAAAGAACTTGCGCCTTTAGAAAATTCAGGCTTTAATGCTTTTTATTATAAGCTTAAAGATGATGAATTTTTTATGATTGGCGATAACCGCGAAAACAGCAATGATAGCCGTTTTTGGGGACCGATAAATTACAAACATGTCGTTGGCAAGCCGTGGTTTGTGTATTTTAGCCTAGATAAAGATTATAAAGTGCGTTGGGAGCGTGTGGGACGCTTTGTTGATACCTTAGAAAACGATGAAAGATACATAAATGCAGCCAATTAAAATATATTTTGCTAGCGATCACGGTGGCTTTCATGCTAAAAATCACGCTTTTTGGTATTGTGCTGATTTGGGCTATGAGTGCGTAGATCTTGGCACAAACTCTGAACAAAGCGTGGATTATCCAGATTTTGCTAATCTTTTGGCTAGTAAATTAGCTAGCGATACTGCTGCTTTTGGAGTTTTGGTGTGTGGCTCTGGCATAGGCATAAGCATGGCTGCAAATCGCTTTAAGCACATTCGCTGTGCGCTTTGCCATGATGAAAATACAGCTAAATTAGCAAGAGAGCATAATGATGCAAATGTGCTTGCCTTTGGCGGCAGGTTTTGTGATGAGAAGACGATAAAAGCAATGTTAGATGTGTTTTTAAATACAGAGTTTGAAGGCGGCAGACACGAAAAAAGAGTCGCAAAATTAGGGCTTTGAGCGTGATTTTAAAAAATTCATTTTTAAAAAATTCAAAGTTTCAAAAAATTCAAACTTTTAAAAAATTCAAAGGGCGGAATTTATGGTAATTGATTTTGTTTTATATACTTTTTTTGTGTGTTTGATCGTGTATTTGGTGGTTATGGTATTTTATTACAAAACACTTTTGGGCAAAGAGCGAACCATGCGTGATTTTATGAAAACAAATCTTGATGATACTGAAATTGTAATTAGAAAATTACAAGTTCAATTACAAAGAAGTCTTGGAAACATTGATATATTAACCGATGAGCTAAATAAAATCAAAGGCGATGTAACAAATCTAAGAACGAGAAACTCGCAGTATCGCTTGGAAAATGATAAGTTAAATCAAAGGATAAAAGAACTAGAAGGCAAAATCGAAGCGCTATTGTAATTTTGAAAATTTTTGTAAGTGGTGCGTGTGGCTTGTCTCGCACCGATATTGTGACGAAATTTCGCTCATGCTTCACTGCGACGCACCGCAGTGCGTCTCATTCGCACTCGCTCACTTTCGCCACACTATCGGCACGATACTTCGCCAAGTGGAATTGAAAATTTTTGAATTTTCAGAAAATTCAAAAGTGAATTTTCTGAATTTTCTGAAATCTGAATTTTCTGAATTTTCTGAAAGTTGAATTTTCTGAATTTTCTGGATTTTTAGAAAATTCAGTTTTGAATTTTTTGAATTTTCTGGATTTTTAGAAAATTCAGTTTCGCTGCAGCTTTGAATTTTCTGATTTTAGAAAATTCAAAAAGCACCTTGGCGAAGTATCGTGAGTTTAGTTTTGCTAAACTGAGCGAGTGCGAATGAGACGGGCTCTTCGCCCGCCCTTGTGAAGCACGAGTGAAGTTTTTGCTACGCACCCGTTGGGTGTAAAAATAAGCCACGAGACGAGCCACAGATAATGAGCATAGAGAAAGGGTATAACTAAATGACTTTTACAGAGCAATTATTAAAGGATATTAGAGTCGTCAAAGACTTCCCAAAGCCTGGAATTCTTTTTCGTGATGTAAGCACACTTTTAAACGATGCAAGCGCATTTAAAAGGCTAATGGATTATTTAGTCCAGCGCTATGAAGACGTTCCGCTTGATTTTGTAGCAGGGATTGAAAGTCGTGGATTTATTTTTGGTGCTGCCTTGGCTAATAGACTAAATCTTGGTTTTGTGCCAATCCGCAAGGCTGGAAAGCTGCCAGCTGCTACATTTAGCGAAGATTATGAGCTAGAATATGGCAAAGCCACACTTCAAATCCATCAAGATGCTTTTAGGGAACAAAAAGATGCTAAAGTATTGCTAATAGATGATTTGCTTGCCACTGGTGGCACAGGCGTAGCAGCCTGTAATCTCATTGCTAAAACAGGTGCAAAAGTCTATGAAGCATGTTTTGTGATAGAACTAGCTGATCTTGGCGGTGCTAGCAGACTAGAAAAACTCTGTGAAGTTCACACAATTTTAAAATTATAAAGGGTAAGAAAATGCAAGAGTTTTTTACAGGGCTTTTTAATGATTATCCGCAGTGGGTGTATTTGATTGTATTTTTATGGTGTATTTTAGAAGGTGAGCTAGCACTCATTTTAGCAGGAATTGCTGCGCACTCAGGTGGCGTAAATCTAGGCTTAATCATCTTTATAGCTGGGCTTGGCGGCTTTTGTGGCGATCAGATTTATTTTTATATCGGTCGCTATAATAAAAAATACATTCAAAAAAAGCTTAGTTCGCAGCGCACGAAATTTGCTATTGCGCATTTGCTTTTAGAAAAATACGGTTGGCCGGTGATTTTTGTTCAGCGCTATTTATACGGCTTTCGCACGGTAATTCCTATGAGCATCGGCATTACAAGATATAGTGCTTTAAAATTCGCTATTATAAATTTATTTTCAGCTTGGGTTTGGGCTGCTATTACCATACTTCTTGCGTGGTATTTTGGCGATGAGATTTGGATAGTGATCCACTGGATAGAGAGACACTGGTACTTTGGCGTGCCGCTTTTGGCTTGTATCGCAGGTGGGATTTTATTTACATTTAAAAGCATTGAAAATAGAGTGCTTAAAAAAAGGGAGATGAGAAAAAATGAAAATAGAAATAAGTAAAGCAAAAGCTGATTATGAGATAGTTTTGTTAGCTAAGGCCGAGATTAAAAAAGCCGCTGATTATAAGGATTTTGCTTTTTATGATTACAAAGGCGAAGGCGTTTTAAATCTAGTAGAAAAAAGACGCATTTATAGTGGCTTAAAAGATAAGAGCATAAATGCTTTTAGAGATGCTTTGGCAAATGCTTTAAGGGCTATTGCTAAGCTAAATATAAAAAGCGCAAAATTAGCTTATGAAGCAAAAAATGAAAAAGAGCTTTTTCATATAGCAGAGAGCGCTTTTTTAAGTCTTTATGAGTTTGATAAATACAAAAGCGAGAAAAAGCCTAGAAAGCTTGAAAAACTAATGCTTTTAGAACATTCGCATATTGAGAATTCTAGTGCTATTTTAAAAGAGGCTGAAATTCTAGCAAACGCTGTAACTTTCGTGCGTGACATAGTAAATGAAATTCCAGCTATTTACACGCCTGAGCGTATGGCAAATGACGCAAAAGAACTAGCTAAAAACAACCCAGCCTTAAAATGCGAAATTCTAGGTCAAAAAGAGCTTGAAAAAGAAAAAATGAACGCAATGCTAGCTGTGGCAAAGGCTAGCCCGCACGAACCAAAGCTAATTCACCTTAGCTACACGCCAAAAAACCCAAAGGCTAAAATCTGCTTTGTTGGCAAGGGCGTTACATACGACACCGGCGGTCTTAGCTTAAAACCAAGTGAGTACATGCTAAGCATGAAAGCTGATAAAAGTGGCGCAGCAGCAGCAATGGGAATAATCAAAGCTGCTAGTGAGCTAGGAATTCCGGTTGAAATCCACTCAGTGCTAGGCTGCGTAGAAAATGCTATTGGCAGCAAAGCCTATAAACCTGATGATGTGCTAATTGCTAAAAATGGCGTTAGTATAGAAGTGCGAAATACTGATGCTGAGGGAAGATTAGTTTTAGCTGACGCTCTATTTTGGGCACAAGAAAAAATTAAGCCTGAAAAAATCATTGATTTAGCCACATTAACAGGTGCTTGTGTGGTAGGACTTGGCGAATATACAAGTGGCGTGATGGGGCATAATCACGAACTACAAAGTGAATTTTATAAAGCCGCCAAAGAAAGTGGCGAGTTTTTTACTATACTAGAATTTAACGAGTTTTTAGGCGATTTAATCAAAAGTGATGTAGCAGATATCGCAAACGCCGCAAATACTCGCTATGGTGGAGCTCTAACTGCTGGATTTTTCTTAGATAAGTTTATAAAAGATGAGTATAAGGACTCTTGGCTACACCTTGATATAGCAGGTCCCGCTTTTGTAAGCAAAGCATGGGGCGTAAATCCAGCTGGAGCGTCAGGCGCTGGCGTAAGGGCCTGTGTTTATTATCTATGGGAGTTAGGCGCAAAAGCAAAAACTACTAAAAAGGGCGCAAAATGAGCTTAGCAGTAGGAATCGTAGGCCTGCCAAATGTAGGCAAAAGCACGACATTTAACGCTTTAACCAAAGCAAGTAACGCACAAGCTGCTAACTATCCATTTTGTACCATTGAGCCAAATAAAGCTATTGTGGAAGTGCCTGATTCTAGGCTTGATGAGTTAGCAAAAATCGTCCAGCCAAAGCGAATAATGTGCTCACAAGTAGAATTCGTAGATATCGCTGGGCTTGTAAAAGGTGCTAGCAAGGGCGAAGGACTTGGGAATAAATTCCTAGCAAATATCCGTGAATGCGAGGTTTTGCTTCACATTGTGCGCTGTTTTGATGATAGCAATATCACGCATATTGAAGGACATACCGACCCAGTGCGAGATGCTGAGATAATAGAAACTGAGCTAATTTTAGCTGATATTGAGCAACTTACAAAAAAGATTGAAAAGCTTACAAGAGAGGCAAAATCTGGCGCAAATAAAGAAGCAAAAGCAAGTTTAGAGTGCGCAAATAAGCTTTTAGAGCACTTAAATAGTGGTAAAAACGCAGCTTCATTTGATGGTGGCGAAGTGTTTGAGAGCCTAAATAAAGAACTAAGACTACTTTCAGCAAAAGAGATGATATATGGCGCAAATGTGGGTGAGAGCGGACTAGCAGATGATAATGAATATGTAAAAGCGATAAAGGCACACGCAAAAGCAAATAATAGAGAAGTTATAAAACTTTGCGCTAAGATTGAAGAAGATTTAGTAGGTATGGACGATAGCGAGGCAAAAGAGCTTTTAGCTGAAATGGGCGCGGATGAGAGCGGCTTGGAACTTATCATAAAAGCAGCATTTGCAAAGCTTGGGCTAATTAGCTATTTTACAGCAGGTGTGCAAGAAGTGCGTAGCTGGACGATAAAGCGTGGCTGGCTAGCGCCAAAAGCCGCCTCTGTCATACATAATGACTTTGAAAAAGGCTTTATAAAAGCAGAAGTTATAAGCTATGATGATTTTGTGGCGTGTAAGGGCGAAAGTGGCGCAAAAGAGGCTGGAAAACTACGCATCGAAGGCAAAGAATATGAAGTAAAAGATGGGGATGTGATGCATTTTAGGTTTAATGTGTGATAGATAAGGGCTTATCTTTTTTGCGCTTTTTACTAAACAAAGCTTGGGCAGCCCAGCGCCTTACAAGCGAGATTTTCGCCGTTTTCTTGCACTTTGCTTAGAAAATTCGGCGAAAACTCGCTTGAACGCTACCGCTACGGCACCCCACGGCTAGCCCTGCGCTTTGTTTAGCAAAAATCGCTAAAAAAATATAAGCCTTATAAAATGATTTGAATTTTCTGGAATTCTAGCTTGGAAATCTAGAATTCCAGAAAATTCAAACTAGAATTCTACAAAAGGAAAAATTTGAAAACTACAATTGAAGTATTTGAGAACATTTTAAGCAAAAATGACAAAGCAGCAGCAAAGATTAGAGCTGATTTTAACGCTAGAAAACTTCTAGCAATAAATCTTATGAGCAGCCCAGGTGCTGGAAAAACCACTCTTTTAGAGCGCACTATAAAAGAATTCCAAGGAAAAATCGGCGTGGTAGAGGGCGACCTTGAGACAAATAAAGACGCTGATCGCATTTTAAATGCTGGGGCAAGTGCCTATCAAATCACCACCGGTCAAAGCTGTCATTTAGACGCTGATATGGTAAAAACTGGACTTGATAACTTGCCTTTAAATGAGCTTGATTTGCTCTTTGTAGAAAATGTAGGAAATCTTGTATGTCCTGCCAGCTATGATGTGGGAACTCACGCAAATGTCGTGCTTTTAAGCGTGCCAGAAGGCGATGATAAAATTCCAAAATATCCGGTGATGTTTCGCCGCAGCGACCTTGTGATAATCACAAAAATTAGTCTTATAGAACATTTTGATTTTGACATTGAACGCGCTAAAAAAGAACTTGCCAAGCTAAATCCTTTGGCAAAGCTAATCGCACTTGATAGCAAAACAGGCGAAGGCTTTGAAGCGTGGCTGAATTTTATAAACGAACAACAAAAGCTAGTAAAAGGAGAATAAATGTGCCTTTCAATACCTTCAAAAGTGCTAAGCATTGATGAAAATAACTTTGCTATTGTGGAGACTTTGGGCGTAAAGCGTGGCGTGAGCCTTGATCTTATCGGCGAGCCGGTGGCTGTGGGCGAATATGTGCTAATCCATGTAGGCTTTGCGATGCAAAAAATCGATACTCAAATAGCCAAAGAAAGCCTTGAAATATATAAACAAATCGCCGAACAAATGGAAAGTGGCGAAATTGCCGAAAATGAGGGGGAAATGGGGCTAAGTGCGATGAGTAAGAATTAACAATAAGGATAAAATTATGGAAGCGACTGCAAAAAGTTTTAGCTCGATAATGAACGATGAGCAAAAGTTAAAAATACCTTTTTTTCAAAGAAAATATACATGGGATGAAAAAAACTGGGAAGAATTGTTTAATGATTTAAACGATAGCTACGAACAAAAAAAAGAGCATTTTTTAGGCTCAATTATTTTAAGGCGTAGCAGCGGAAATGAAAACTTTGTAAATGTTATAGATGGTCAGCAAAGACTTACAACTTTTTCTATTTTAGTTAGTGCTATATTAAATAGTATTGGTGAAAAAAGGGCGGCATATGATTTTTTGCTAGTGCCTAGGTCAAAAAAAGATGTATTAAAAATAGAGCATTCAAAACTAGATAGAGATGCTTATAAAAAAGTAATTTTATACCCAAATGAATTAAATGAAGATACAGTAAAAAAAAATACTGAATTTTTTAAAATTGAAAGGTGTTTTTTGTATTTTAAAAAAAGAATACAAGAGATAAAAATAGATAATTTTTGCGAATTTTTAGATTTTATAATAGATTCTCGTTTATTTGTGGTTGTAAATCTAGGTGG
>CALEHZ010000295.1 GCA_937875715.1 uncultured Campylobacter sp.
TGCGCTATATCTACATTCCGCTTGGAGGCTCAAAACATAGTATTTTGCGAACACAAATCAACGTGCTAATTGCCTTTGCGCTCTCTGGTATTTGGCATGGTGCTGGTTTGAATTTTTTGATTTGGGGCGCTTTACACGGACTTGCGCTTGTGATTTTTAATCTTTACAAAGATTTTGTAGGCATAAAATTCAACTATTTTTTCGGCACAATTTTAACCTATATTTTTGTAAGCTTTGCGTGGGTATTTTTTGCTAATGATTTTGAGACTGCTATTACTATTTTTTCATCATTTAGCAGGCTTGAGCTTTATCATAATTACAGCGAATTTGTAATTATTTTGTTTATTTTGCTCTGCGTGATGTTTTATTATAAAAGTGCTGGACTTTTTTCTTGGCTTGTAATAGTGCTGCAAAATACTGCGCTGCTACCAAAAGTGCTTATTTTGGGGCTTATTTTCACGCTTATAATTGCCTTTATGCCAAGCGGAATTCCAAGCTTTATTTATGCGAGTTTTTAGATGTTTAGATTTATATTAAGCTTTGTTTTTGCTGTTTTTATCGTGCTTTTTTTTACGCAAGGCTCGCTTATTTATTATTTAGAACAAAGATTTCACACAGATTTTGGGCTAGAAGAAAGTTTGAAAAATTCTGTTTTTTGGCGTGGCAGCGAGATTTTTAGTGCTTTTGGTGTTTTTATCCAAACCAGCGTAAAAATTATTAAAAATGAAAATTCACAAAATTTGGCTTTGAATATTTTAGAAAATTCAAAAAATTCAGAACAAAATTTATCTGCGAATTTTTTAGAAAATTCAGCTTTGAATTTTTTAGAAAATTCAAATCCGCACAGTATTACAGAAGCAAAAAATTCAGAGCAAAATTCCTCTGTGAATTTTTTAGAAAATAATGCTACAAATAATGAAATAATTGCGTTTAATCAAAATTTAAAAATAAATATAAGAAATGAAAATAATATTACAAAAAGTGAATTTTTTGAAAGCAAACCTGAGATGAGTTCTCAAAGCCAAACAAAGCAAACTAGAAATTTACCTCAAAAAATAGATGAAAAA
>CALEHZ010000296.1 GCA_937875715.1 uncultured Campylobacter sp.
TAATAGCACAATCACAAAATAGCAATGATAATTTGCTTTGAATTTTCTGAATTTTCTGAATTTTCTAGAAAATTAAGCTTTGAATTTTCTGAATTTTCTAAGTTTATCTAACTTTTTGTGAATTTTCTGAATTTTATAAAATTCAGAAAATTCAACTCTTGCTAGAAATTATCCAAAAATTATTGTATCATTAACTAGCATATCACTTGAATATTGATTAGACCCTATTTTGTTATCAACTCTACCAAATAAAGTGATGCTATCATCTACATCTATAGCAGCTGCGTTGCCTTTGTGGCCGTAGTTTTCTACTAGATATAAGTATGTATAAGTAGCATCTGGCTTATCAGAGCTGTCTACTGTGCGGCCTTTGTCTGATGCTATGTATTTGTTTGAAGGTATGCCTGTATTTATAGCTACTACAAACTTTTCTCCGCCACCTACTTGGATATATTGATTCATAATGCTTATTAGCTGAGCTTTATTTTCAAGCATATCATACATAGTGCTGTTTGTAGTGTCGTTTGACATATCTATGGCTATGGCTTTATCTCTAGCTGCTATTGCTTTTATAGCGCTAGTTGGTGATTTTATTACAAAGTTTTGTGCGACATTAAGCCCAGCGCCTAGCGCAGAAAAATCAATAGTATCATCAGCACCGACATTATGTATCCATACCTTAGTTTCAGCATTGCTTAGCTTTATTATTTCTCTTACTGCGTTATTTACTGTATCAGTTGCACTTTTGCTGCTACCTACTGAGAAATTACCATTATTGCTTAGCTTGATAGGACCTTGATTTAATTGGTCTTTGTTGTTTATGTTATTTCCCATTATGTTTAGTGTAAGCTCAGCATAGTCGTAGTTTATACCATCGCCTTTTGTAGCTTCTGTCATTTGATTGATCCAGTTAAAATCTCTATAGTCTTTTACATCAAAGATAGTGTTGCCATCAGGCTTCATTAAAGTAGCTTTTCCACCAAAATGATTAAAAGCAGAGATTAGCCCCCAGCTTATAGTAGTAAGTGCTGGGCTTGCATCAGCCATAGCCTTTGTATAAACAGGAGCATAGCTATACTCATCATCTGCGTTTGTATTTATATCAATTACACGCAAAGAGCTTGCTATTTTATTTATTTGATTGCCATACCAGTCTTTATAAGTGTCTGTATAAAATAGCTGTGGAATGCTGCCTTGGTCAAAATTCCACTGATTTGCACTTTTTATACTAGATCTTCCTAGAATTAGTGTATCGCCTGGATTGCTAAATACGATTTGGCCGGTTTTTTGCGTTGTTGTAGTTGATGATTCTGGAGGTAAAGCATAAAAAGAGTATATTGGGACAACTGGTACGAATTCGAGATATTCAGTTTCTGTTTGTGTTTGTGTTTGTGTTTGTGTGTTTGCGACAACTTCTCCTTGTAGGCTTATTACATGATCGCCTACATGATTAAACTTACTGCTATTAGGCAGCACCAAGGTATCAGAACCGCCACCTAGGTGAATTTGATGGTCTTCTCCTCTATAGCCTATTTGAAAATCAGCCACAACCACATTATTTTCAGCGTTTCCTATTATGCTACTTTTATTTCCTACATCTCCAAGGTGTTTTACTTCTACCTTTGAGCTTGTATTTACATATAAATCAGTTATCTTGTCTTGTTTGCCAAGTCCTGTTATATAGCTATCATTAGGGGTGCGTTCGTAGCTTATAGTATGTGTTCCACGAACTTCATCTATGATTTTTGTTACTATATCTGAGTTAAACTTTGTGCCAGGAACTACAGAATAGCTAGCAAGCCAGCTTGTATCTGCTGCATCAAAAGTGATATTTTTAACACTATTTAAAAGACCTTGTAGATAAATATCACTTACTTGATAATTATTTTCTTGAGTAAGCTCAGTTGTTGTAGTTCCTGTGATTTGTAGATTTTTGTAGTTGTTCGCGTCTGCTGTGTTTAGATTTGCAGTTGCTGTATCAAAGATTCTTTCATTTGGATTTTTAGTATTTGTAAGCGTAGAGTGTATGTAGTGAACATCATCGCTTTTTTGAGTATCTTGGTCAATTTTAATTGAATCTAAAAATGCTTTTACTTTATCAGCTATGCCATCTTTTAGCTTGCCTACTAAAATTTGAGCGATTTCTTGCGGATCTAAGCTTTTGAAGTTTGCTATGCTGCTTACAACATTTGGTGGTAGTTGAAAATCTGCTTGTAGAAAGAAATCTTTATTTGCACTAGCACTATTTCCATAACCATTAGGAAAATTAGTGCTTCCCCCATTTCCTGCGTCTCTTGCAGCTATTAAAGCTTGTGTTAAGTCTGTGTTTTGGTCTGCCATTTTTCATCCTTTTTTAAGAAATTTTGGTTTTGAATTTTTTAAAAAATTCAGGTTTTATAATTTATCAAAAAAAGACTTGAAATAAGCTTAATAAAAGCGAAAATTAAATAAAATTTAAGCTTAAAATTTCTTATAAAGGATATAAAATGGCACAAGTTGATGTTAAAAATTTAAAACCAGGTGCAAGTGGCGAAGGCTGGAGCGTTAGAGATGATGGCATGCTTTTAACAATAAATGAAGGTGCTCAAATAGAGTTTATAAA
>CALEHZ010000297.1 GCA_937875715.1 uncultured Campylobacter sp.
CTCTTTCATATAGTCCGCCTTCGATGCTTAGCATATATGATTTTATTTTTGGCTGCACAATGACCCAAAATCCAGTTTTAGCAGGCTTTACATACAAATCCATAAAAGGAAAATGCTGTTCTCTTATTTGCTGGGTTAATTTGCCTTCTATAAAGCAATGATATTCTTTTGCTAAATCGTTTTTTAGGGCTCTTTTATCGCTTACTGAGAGAAATTCATTGCCGATTTTTACCTTACAAATAAAATCTCTTTCATTTTGAATATGCAAAATATAATAAGCGCTAGAGTTGCTTTTGCCGTTATTTAGGCTGATTGAGAGCGAAAAAGCACTACTAAACAATAAAAAAAACATAAAAAATTTTTTAAACATTTGGAAATTATAGCTAAAAAATCAGTGAATTTTATAAAATTCACTTTTGAATTTTTTAAAAACACTGCTGAATTTTATAAAATTCACTTTTTAGAAAATTCAAAATATTTTCACTCATTTATAGCCTTGCTTATAAACTTAGCAATTTTGTCTATTTCTACTAAAAAAGCCGATATGCCCTGCAATTCTGCCTATTTTAAGCCCCAAAAGCCCATTTTGAAGCACTTTTTCTTTGTCGTAATTGCCGTTATTAAACTCTGGGTCATTTTTGATGGCATACATCGCAACTTTATTAAACGCCATCACCCAAGGCTGTGTAGCGTAAAATTCAAATATTTTTATAAAATTCAAATTTGTATTTCATACTCATCATCATAACAAAAATTTATATAATTCATTAAATTGAATTTTTTAAAAGCAGATTTGCCACATTTTCGCTAGCACTTTTTGGTGCTTTTAAATACTCTTTTAGCTCTTTTGCCCTAGCCTTAAAAACAGAAAATTCACACTGATTAAATGCCTTTAAAAGATTGTTTGGGCAGACTTCTTTTTGTAAAAATTCGCTGTGTAAAGCAGGCTTATTTAAAAAATCCAAAATGATATTTGCTAGACCTATATGGCGCAAATTTCGCACAAAAAGCCTAGCTAAAAATACATCAATGGCTTTTGCCTTGTAGCAAAGCACAAAAGGCGTGCCAATAAGCGCAGCTTGTAAGGTCGCAGTGCCAGAACAAATAAAGGCAAAATCAGCATTGCTTAAAGCCTCATTTGCATCATAAACAAAGCTAAAATCATCGCAAAGCCCGTAATACTGCTCTTCACGCCCTTTTATGTGCGGCGGGACGACTATGATTTTTTGCTCTTTTATCTCTTTGGCTAGACTTTTAAAAACTGGCATTAGATTTTTTATTTCACTTTTGCGAGACCCTGGCATAAAGACGATTTTATTGGTTTTTTGTGGATTTTTTTCTACCTTGATTTCTTCAAGCAGCGGATGACCTACAAAATGGGAGTTTTCATAAAATTTAGCTTCAAATGGCAAAATACTAGCTAGATTATCGCAGTTTTGGCGCACGATTTTTGCTCTGTATTCTTTCCACGCCCAGACCTGCGGCAAAATGTAATAAGTGATTTTCGCCTTGATTTTTGCCTTTTTTAGCGCTTTGGCTAGAGGGATATTAAAAGCAGGTGAGTCGATTAAAAGCACGGCATCAGCGCTTCTAGCAAGCTTAATCATTTCTTTAATCGCTCTTTTTGCCTTTTTAATTAAATGCAAAACGCCCAAAAAGCCCATCGCACTAAACTCGCTGCTTTTGTAAATTTGATTTTTATACTTGTTTAGTTCGTAGATGCCAAAAAGCTCTACAGAGCCCTTTTTTTCAAGCTCATCAATAACTTTGCTAGCGTGTAAATTCGCCGAACTTTCAAGTGCTGAGAGTAAAATTTTCATTTCTAAACCTTTTTTTGCTATTATAGCAAAATTAAAACAAGGATGGAGAAATGAAACACATTTTGCTCACAAATGACGATGGCTACGAGGCTAGAGGGCTTTTAGAGCTTAGAGTTGCTTTAATCAAAAAATTTGGCAGCGAAAATATAGTAACTATCGCTCCACTCACGCAAAAATCGGCTTGTTCGCATTCTTTAACACTTCATCATCCACTGCGCTTAAAGCAAATTGAAGATAATTTTTACGCCCTAGATGATGGCACGCCGGCTGATTGCGTCTACATCGGGCTTTCAAAGCGTTTTAATTATGATTTTGGCTTAGTGGTAAGTGGCATAAATCACGGCGGAAATATGGGCGAGGACATTAGCTATTCAGGCACTTGCGCAGGAGCGATGGAGGGCACTTTACAAGGCGTTTTATCGCTTGCTACTTCGCTTTATTATAAAGATAATAGTATTGAAAAATTCGGCTTTGATTTGGCTGTGGATTTAAGCCTTGAGATGATAGAAAAAATGCTTAAATCACCACCAAAACTGCCTTTTAGAAGCTTTTTAAATCTAAATATCCCAGCTGTGCCAAAAAATGAGTTTAAGGGGCTAAAAGCTCTGCCTTGCGGAAACCGCTATTATGCCACTAAAATCGATATTAGAACAGACCCAAGAGGGAGTGAGTATCTTTGGCTAGCAGAACCAGATCATCGTCATATGAACGAAAATGACGATGCAAACGACATCAGCGCAGTTCACGGCGGATTTGGTGCTTTAAGCGTGATCAAAATGGACATGTGCGAGCAGGCAGCCTCAAAGGCACTAGAGGGCTGGATAAATGAATAAAATACTTGCTATTTCAATCTTTTCTGGCATTGTAGGCTTAATTTTTATCGCTTTTATAATTGTGATAATTTCACTGATTAAACATGCCTTAGAAGGCGATGAAATAAGCGTAATTACAAAGATTTTCAAAGGGCAAAAAGTTACGATTGAAGATATGAATTCGTATTTAAAAAATTCAAATCCTTCAAAAGAAGATTTAAATGTGCTTAGCGGCTATTTTATCGGTAGCTTAAAAATACCTACTAAAAGTGGCTCCAAAGTGCCAGATGCAGCAAAACCTTATTTGGATTTTATCGCCTTTTTTGCGCTCTCAACGAACTCAAATGCCAAAATGATCGCTGATTTTAACAAAGACTTAAAAGCCAAAAATCCAGACTACATAAGCGAAATAGACGCAATTGAAAGCAAAGGCTTAAAAGCAAGGGGATAATATGGAAATTTCACTAATTTTACTAGCAGCAGGCTCTGGCGCTAGACTTGAAATAGAACAAAAAAAGCAGTGGCTAAGAAGTGGTGCTAAGCCCTTTTGGTGCGTAGCACTTGAAAATCTGCTAAAAAGCTATGATTTTAGCGAAGTTATCGTAGTTGGCGAAAATAAAATGCGTGATTTTATTGATAATATTGAGCCTGGTTTTGCCTGTAAAAACGGGGCTGAATTTTTTAAAAAATTCACTTTTATAAATGGTGGCAAAACTCGCCAAGAAAGCCTTAAAAACGCACTTGCTGTAGCAAACTCGCCTTTTGTGATGACTAGCGATGCAGCAAGGATAAATGTT
>CALEHZ010000298.1 GCA_937875715.1 uncultured Campylobacter sp.
TCTTCGATGCCTTGTCCGAGCGCCAGGCCGGACGGATCTCCGTCCCGAACGGCTTCTTCGCGATCGCGAGGTGGTACTCAAGCGAATCGACCGGATCGTCCGTCGTGCAGACGACCTTGACGTTCGACTTCTTCATGAGCCCCTGCGCGGAAAAGCCCTTCTCCTTCAGCTTCGCGTTGCACTTCTTCCAGATGCGCTCGGCGGACGCGCCGCACAGGCGCTCGTTCACGCCGAAGTAGCGGCTGAGCTCGAGATGCGACCAGTCGAAGAGCGGATTCTTGACGAGGCGCTCCATCGTCTCGGCGAACTTGACGAACTTGTCGTGCCACGACGCATCGCCCGTGCAGTAGCGCTCGGCGACGCCGTTCGAGCGCATCTGGCGCCACTTGTAGTGGTCGCCGCCGAGCCAGACCTGGGCGATGTCCGTCCAGCGCTTGTCCTCGGCGATCTCCACCGGCGGCAGATGGCAGTGGTAGTCGATGATGGGCATCTTCGCCGCATGCTTGTGATAAAGCTCCCGCGCCGCATCGGTGTCGAGGAGGAAGTTCGCGTCCATGTAGGTCTTTTTCATGATGTAGTTCTCCTTTTCAATTTGTTTTTCCCTTGAAAAAACACAAGCATGGAGACAATAAATGTGGGTTGTTAAACACAAACCAAATCAATCGCACCTATATCATATTTTTTAGCGTCTTCTATATGCTCTTTTACATCTCTGCGGTGCAAGATTCCACCATGGATTTTTGGATGCAAGGTCTTCACACGCCCATCAAACATCTCAGGGCTTTTTGTATATTCGCTTACTTCAAGCGCACTCACGCCATTTTCTTTTAGCACCTTAAAAGTCCCACCAGTGCTTAGTATCTCATAGCCACAGGCTTCAAGCCCTTTGGCAAACTCCACAACCCCACTTTTATCACTTACGCTAATTAACGCTCTCATCATTGTCCTTTCATCTTTTTGATTTGTTCATAAGCTTCGTTTATTTCTTGTGTTTTCTTTGTCGCTTTTGCCACATCATCGCTGCTGGCATCAGAGCCTAAAAAATCCGGATGATACTTACGGCTTAGTTCTCTATACTTTCTTTTTGCATCATCAAAGCTTGAATTTTCCGGTATTCCAAGCACTTCATAAGGATTTATTCTAGGCTCTTGGCGGTAGCTTTGCGAACCGCCGTTATAGCTAGAATTATCTCTATAAGACTGCCTTGAAAACTCCCTTTCAAAGCTATAATAAAACCCTGAAATATCGCCCATTCCAAAGCCGCTTGCGACCTCGTCAATCGCTGTTCTTTCATTTGGGTGAATAGCCCCATTTATATAAGCAAGGTGTAGCAAATAAATAATGACGCTGCTGCATTCTTGTGGGGTTAAAAAGCGTGCTTGCTTATACATTTTTGCTAGTTCGTAAATGCTGCGAGTGGCGTTTTTTTGCTCATCAAAAATGCATTTTAGCCTAGCCCTAGCACTCTTGTCGCCTAGTTCTTCTTCGCACATATCAAGTATTTGCGACACATAGCGAGCCTCTTGTTCGTCAATGACGCCATCAGCCTTGGCGATGCGTGCCATTAAAGCCACTAAAAAGCTAGCATCTTGTTCGCTAAAGCCTTTGTGCGATGAGCCCATCGGCGACTTTGCAAAACCCCTTGTAAGCGCATAAAAAACAGCAATAATAATAAAAAGTGTAAACCAAAATCCCATTTCTCACTCTTTTATTTTTGAATTTTCTAGAAAATTCAAAACAACATCGGAATTTTCAGAAAATTCAAAACAAATTCAAGCTGAATTTTCTGAAAATTCTAAATTTACTAACTTGAATTTTCTGAATTTTCCAAAAATCCAGAAAATTCAAAATCGCCGCAGTTTTCAAAAAATTCAAAAAATTCAAAGCTGAATTTTCTGAATTTTCTAAAACTACCTTATAAATTTATTTACTTAAAATCTCAGCAAAACCACCAAAATACAGCTCTTTTAGCTTATTCATTTTTACTTTTATGCTACCAAGCTTAAACTTCTCATCCAAACTTGTTTTGCCTACAAAAGCACATTCTATGCCAAACTCTTTTGCCAAGCTTTGAAATTTTGCGATATTTTCGCTGCCTTTGATGCCCACGACAGCCCTTGAAAAACTCTCGCTAAATAGCAGTTTTTCATCATCAAAAGGACACTCGCCCTTAAAGCCCACGCCAGAAAATGCGCTCATTTTGGCTAGCGTTATCGCTACACCGCCCACGCCTACGCTATTTGCAAACTTTAAAAGCCCATTTTCATTTGCCTTAATCACCAAATCCCAAAGGGCTCTCTCACTCTTATAATCAATTTGCCTTAGCTCTCCGCCGCAAATATTAAATAAGCTTTTCATATACAGCGACCCGGCAAAATCCGCACCAGTCTTACCAAGCACGAAAACGCTGATTTTAGGCTTTGTAAAATGCGATTTTAAAAGCTTTTTAGCCTTTTTTAGCACTCCAACCATCGCAATAGCAGGTGTTGGCTGAACGCTAATGCCGTTTGTTTCATTATACAGGCTCACATTTCCGCTTACTACAGGCGTATTTAGCGCTAAACAAGCCTCTTTTATGCCCTCACAGCCTTGCGCGAATTGCCACATAACCTCAGGATTTTGCGGATTTCCGTAGTTTAGACAATCAGTAATAGAAAGTGGTGTCGCTCCACTCATCGCTACTTTTCGCCCAGCGGCTGCCACCGCAGCCGCAGCACCTACTAGCGGATTTACATAGTTCATTCTAGTATTGCACTCGCATGCCATAGCCACAGCCGCACCACTCTGTTTAATACGAATTGCTCCAGCACCAAGGCTTCCAGGCATTTTAATCGTATTTGTGCCGATATGAGCGTCATACTGGTCGTAAATGTAAGATTTATTTAGCACATTTTCATCGCCCAAAAGGCTTAAAAACGCCTCTTTACTACTTGGAGTTGTAAAATTATTTATTGATACATTTTTGATATCATCTAGGTATTTTGGACGACTTGTAGGACGATCCAAAATCGGTGCAAGCTCAGTAATAGGAGCAATCGGCAAAGACCCCACAAGCTCGCCATGCCAAAATAGCTCCATTTTGCCAGTATCAGTTACTTCGCCGATTACTTCTGCGTGAAGTTCGTATTTCTCAAAAATCTTTTTAATTTTTTCTTCGCATCCAGGTTTGGCACAAATTAGCATACGCTCTTGGCTCTCGCTTAGCATTAGCTCGTATGGAGTCATGCCCTCTTCTCTCATCGGCACACGATCTAGCCACATTTTCATGCCTGCGCCACTTTTTCCAGCCATTTCAAAGCTAGAACTTGTAAGCCCAGCCGCACCCATATCTTGAATTCCAACGATATAATCGTGCTTAAAGAGCTCCAAACAAGCCTCCATCAAAAGCTTTTCAGCAAATGGATCGCCTACTTGAACCGTAGGGCGAAGTTTTTTACTAGCTTCGTTAAAGCTATCACTTGCCATCACAGCCCCACCTAGTCCATCACGCCCAGTGCGAGAGCCCACATAGATTACAACATTTCCAGCGCCACCACTTTTTGCGTAAAAAATCTCATCTTTTTTACAAATTCCAAGCCCAAAGGCATTTACTAAAATATTTCCATTAAATGAGCTATCAAAGCTAGTTTCACCAGCGATTGTAGGCACTCCCATACAATTTCCATAGTGGCTAATTCCAGCTGAAACGCCCTTTATAAGATACTTTTGATGCTTATTTACGCTCTCATCTTTGCCTTGTATATCGCCAAAGCGAAGACTATTCATACTAGCTTCTACGCGCGCTCCCATAGTAAAAATATCACGGAAAATTCCACCTACGCCAGTAGCAGCCCCAGCAAAAGGCTCAATGAAACTTGGGTGATTGTGGCTTTCCATTTTAAACACAGCCGCAAAGCCCTTGCCGCAGTCTATGACACCAGCGTTTTCGCCTGGTCCTTGGATGACCCAATCAGCA